>CATJNB010000110.1 GCA_949741605.1 uncultured Eubacteriales bacterium
TCATCGATGCCCAAGATGTGCTGCTAACGCCTGAAATGTTGTCCTTGCAGGTGGGTGGTACTAAGAAACTGACGGCGACCGTCACCCCGAGCAATGCCCACAACCAAACACTCACTTGGAAAAGCAGCGACGAATCGGTTGTGTCCGTTAACGGAGATGGGACGGTCACAGCAAAGGCGGCAGGAGACGCCACCATCACTGTGACCGTACAGGGCACTGATAAGCAAAAAACCTGTCGGGTAACCGTAGAGGGGCAGGCATCCAATCCAGACAGCCGCGTGACCAGTCTGACCTTGGATAAAACGTCTGCCTTCCTGACAAAAGGCGAAAGCGTGACCCTCAAGCCTACCGTAGAGGGCGGGGCAAGTGCAGACAAAACCGTTGTGTGGTCGAGCAGCAACCCGGACATTGCGTCTGTGGACAGCAAAGGGAGTGTTACGGCGAAAAAGGCTGGGGTTGTTCTTGTGACAGCCGCCTGTAAAGCCGACCCCACCCTGACTGCTACCTGTGCCATACTGGTCGATCAGGATGGTGTAATCCCGCCTAGCTTAGATGGTTCCCTTCCGCCCAAAATTTTAGAACAAATCGAAGAGGCTGTGAAAGAAAATCCCTCCAATCCAATCCTGAATTTCCCAGTCAACGATACAGCCGATTTGGCGGTAGATGCACAGCAGATCTTTGAGGCCATCAATAATGCACCGAAGCTTACCTTTGCAGTCAACGGTGCGGCGGATTATCAGATGACCTACACGAAAGAGGATATTAATACCGTTGCAGAGACTTCCGGTGTTCTGGGGCTGGACGTTTCCATTCAGGAATCCAGTTCGGATATTGAGATTAAGGCGGCCAACCTGTGGCAAGACACCACGCCTACCTTGCGTTTTTCAGTATCCCCTGCATTGGCTGCAAAGAAATTCCATTTGTATTACGAAAAGGAACGGGCCGACCAGAAGGAATACACCGCCAGTACGGCCATGGCAAAAACCAGAGCTGCGGCTTCTGATCCTTACGTAGAAGTTCCGCTGGAGAAGGGGAACGGCACGTATACGCTCAAAGCTGTGGGCAGCGGTGACGACAACTCTGGAAACACAGGCGGCAGTAGTAGTTCCGGCGGTTCTAACCGTCCAAACCGGCGTCCCAGCGGCGGAAGCAGCACCCCCAGTACCCCAACTACTCCGACCACCCCTACTACGCCAACTCCCAACCAAGTGCCGCTGGATACCCAGTCTGTGAACATGGTGCGTGGGGCAGGGTACTCGTTCTTAGTCAAAGGCAATCATGATACCGCCAATCTCAAGGTAAGCTCGGCAAACCCAGCCATTGCAACGGTGATGCTAGAGGATGCCACCGATGTGCGCGGTGCGAGATACCGGGTTACAGCAGTGGGCACCGGTACTACACAGATCCTTGTCACCTATCAGGGCAAGACTTCCAGTATGACCGTCCATGCCCGGGCGTCGAAAGGCTCCATGACTTTGGATACCGCCCGGTATACCATGGCTCCCGGCAACCAATATACGATTGGCGCCTTTATCCGCGATGAAAATGGCAACCAGCTTGGAGCAGAGCAAGTCCGCCAGATGGTCGCGGATGGACGCTTAAAAGTACGCGATTCCCGCACAGGGTCGATTGTAGACCTTGCACAGCTTCCAAGCGGGCATTTCTGTATCACCGGTAAGAACGAGGGGACAGCTTACATTCTTTATGAAACGGGCGGTACGCATGCATCTGTCCGTGTGGATGTAAAGAACGGGGTCAAACAAGGCGGCAGTGCTGTGCGAAACACCTCGTATTTTGCATAAACAACCAGTTTGAAATCATGAAAAAGACCAGTATTATGCTGGCCTTTTTTGTTTTGCTTTTACATTTTTAATGCACAGGGGAGATACATACGGTTTTGGTGGCAATGGTATCCCGGAAAATACGGTCGTGTTCTACCAAAACTATGGTAGGGGAAAATTTCTGAATCAGCTGTTCGAGTTGCATCCTGGAAAATAAGTCGATAAAGTTGAGCGGTTCATCCCATACATATAAATGGGCCTGTTCACAAAGACTTTTCGCAATCAGGACTTTTTTCTTCTGTCCGCCTGAAAAGTCTTTCATATCTTTCTCAAACTGGACACGCGAAAAATCCATTTTCCGAAGGATCGCCTTAAACAAACTTTCCTCCATGTGTTCCTGTTTTGCAAAATCAGAGAGTGTCCCGCTCAGATGGGACGTATCCTGGGGCACATAGGAAACAATCAGGCCGGAAGCCATGGTAACCGTTCCTGTATGCTCCATCGGCTCTCGGAGCAGGAGCTTTAGCAAACTGCTTTTCCCACTTCCGTTGCGTCCATCCAGTACGACCCGTTCCCCTTGTTGTATTGTAAAAGAAGCAGGCTCACAGACCGGTTTGCCATCGTAAAAAACCGAAACATCAGAAAAGGAAACCAAGGTATCCGTATGGAAAACCAGCGGTGAAATTTTCAGGTTTTCTGCGGTTTCCATATTTTTTAACAACCCGGCTTTTTGTTCCATTGCTTGCTGCTGTCTGGTTTGGATTGTCTTGGAACGCTTCATCATTTTAGCAGCTTTGTGCCCCACATAGCCCCGGTCTGCCTTGAGCCCCGAAGCCTGTACGCCATATTTGCCCGATTCCACTTTGTCTGCCCAACGGGAAGTACGCTGAGCCGATTGTTCCAGCCGTTTCATATCCTTCTGTAAACGTTCCTTTTGCGTGAGTTCCATGGTTTGCTGGCGTTCAAAGTTTACCATCCAAGAGGAGAAATTTCCACTTTGCACGTCTATATTTGCCCGGTTTAACGATAGGATATGATCCACACAGCCATCCAAAAAACGGCGGTCGTGGGATACCAGCAGGAATCCTGTTTTCTTTCTCAAATATGCCGAAACCATTTCTCTGGCTTTGCTGTCTAAATGGTTAGTCGGCTCATCAATCAGCAGAAAGTTCCCTTCTTTTAAAAAAAGTGCAGCCAGTAAAACTTTCGTTTGTTCGCCATTCGACAGCGTATCAAACGGCCGCCAAAGGACATCTGCATCCACATCCAGAAGGGATAATTCGCGCATTCGCTCCCACTCTTCGGCAAGAGGGCAAATTTCTTCTAAAACCTCTTGGGTCCATTTGCTTTTGTCTGCAACGGGATAGGGGAAATAATCAAACGCCACCGATGCGTTGATGCTGCCCCGATACTCGTATGTTCCAAGCAGAAGATGGAGCAATGTTGTTTTTCCCCTGCCGTTCCTGCCAATCAAACCGAGTTTCCAGTCTGTATCCATTTGAAAGCTTACCTGCTCAAAAATGTTATCGTAACTTGAGGGGTAAGAAAAGGTAAGGTTTTCTACTTTGATCAGGGACATGATAAAATCTCTCCTTCACAATAAAATAAGAGCTGCAAGAAAGCCAATTCTCGCAGCTCGCAACAACAGAATTCCACCACACAAGGAAAGAGTGGTGGAAAACGATATTGGAAGGAACAGACGTATCACTTTCTTGCAAAGAACGCAATTTCGCTATCGTAACAGCCTAATTGCGTATTCCATAGTTATCTGCAAGAAACGTGAATCATCTTTTCACCTCTTTTTTCATTTGGAGATATTTTACCACAAGTAACCCATAAAATCAA
>CATJNB010000111.1 GCA_949741605.1 uncultured Eubacteriales bacterium
AAGTTCCGGTCCATTGTCAGCCAGCAGGTCGATTGTGAATAAGAGCTTTGCCCTCATCTTCTTATCTAGGCTCAACAGAAACTCTTTGGCCGGTTCTGTACCATCTGGTTTATCGTAGAAAATAATTTCAAAACCCTGCACTATCGCCCCGCCTCTCCAGTTTTATTTTATCTTCATTATATTTGATTTATCCTATATTGTCAATCTGTTTTCTATAAAAACACAAGTTTTGACAGGTTTTCGGACGCTGCTTCTCTGCAAACGTGTGGCTCTCACCCACACGACAAAAGGTGCCGGAGTGGCCGACACCTCATTTTGACCCTTTAATTGACCCTTTACAAATCGAAAAGTCATTTTTTCTAATACGATTAGATTTTATAAAAATGGCTCTATTCCTAGGTTTTTGCACGATATTGATTTTAATTTTATCAAGATAAAAGCATTTCTTAAAATTCAAGTCCTTCTGCCCCTGCCACATTTACAAAGTCTCAAACCTAGCAGATACGCGGGGTTTGGGGCTTTTTTGTTGTTTTTCACGCAAAGTTCGGAGAAAAAATTAGATTTTTTTGCCAAACGGTGCTATAATAAAAAACATACCATCGAAACAATACTAAGGAGAAATCAGTCATGAAGAGAAAAAAGAAAAAACACCTGATAGTCAGCACGCTGGCCGTGATGCTCACCCTGGGGCTTACCGTTCCAGTGCTGGGGACTGTGAATGGGAGGGTTCTGGCAAGAGAAACGGAAATCCTTACGATGCAGGATTTAGACCAATTAGCAGAAGAAGAAGCCGAACAGCCGGTTCTTGCAGCTTCCACCATCCCAAGCGGCAGTGTGTCGCGGGTAGTACAGGCAGCGCTTGGCCAAGTTGGCTATACGGAACAGGCCAATGAATATACCCAATTTGGGAAATGGTATGGGCTCCCAAATGCCTACTGGTGCGATATGTTTGTGTCGTGGTGTGCCAATCAGGCCGGGGTTAGCCAGAGTGTATTCCCAAAATCCGCTTCCTGTACCGCACATGTCGGGCAGTTCAAACAAATGGCACGCTTCTTTCCCAGTACGTCCCGCGGCGGCACATATGCCCCGCAGCCAGGCGACCTGTTGTTTTTTTATAATCCTGTGCGCTATCCACAAGGTACCGTTTCCGGCCATGTCGGGCTTGTGCTCTATACGGAAAATGGGTATGTTTATACCATTGAAGGAAATACACTGGCCAACCGCGTGGACTGCCTCGACCGTTTCCTTCTCGATAGCAGTACCAGCAGCTACGAGCCTGCGGATTATGTGTCGGTGAATTTCTATCCCCTCAATGACCGGCGGATTCTCGGATATGGGTCGCCAAACTATGCAAGCCGTACAGCGCCCGTACACAAAGGGTATGTCGATCTTGGCCCCTATGCCGACCGGGCGGATCTCTTTACGCAACTCGATCAAACCGGCCTGCTGCCTGCTACCAGCAGCCATACCTATTCGCCGCGCCACGGCCTGACCCGGGGGGATTTCCTTCTGGCACTGACAAAGCTGTATGGGTTAAAAAACTCTGACAGCCAAACAGCCGCTTACCGCGATGTCCCCTCCGACTCGCCGTACTACGATGCTGTGATGGCTGCCCGCAGCTGCGGGATTATCGGGCAGGAAAGCGAAAATCAATGTTCCCCACAAGCATACATTTCCGCAAGCGATGCACAGGCTATGATTTCCCGTACCCTCTCGTATGTTGGCCAGCCTAACCAAACATTCTCCTTTTCCCGCGGGGACTACCCGGCGTACGGGGAATATACCATCCGCGCAGACCTTGCCACAGCGTTAGCCGCTTTATCAAAAGATGCGTCCCCGTCCGTAACATATCGCGTGTCCTTTGACGCAAACCAAGCATCCGGCCGGGTGCCATCCCCTGCCGTTTCCGCATACAACCGGGTCACACTGCCCTCTGCCGACACCCTGAACCGGGAAGGGTATCGCTTTATGGGCTGGAAAAGCAGCGAGAACCAGAAAATTTACGCGCCCGGAAAAACAGTACCGCTCACCAGCCATACCACCTTCACGGCACAATGGCAGGTCGAAAATGCCCCCATCACCACACCCAGCCTGCTGCTGGACCGGGCAAATGTTGAGGTAAACCGCGGCGGTACAGCACACTTTCTGGTAAAAGAGACAGCCAATGCCGCCGAAATTGCCGTACACAGTACAGACCCCTCCATTGCAACCGTAGCCATGAGTGATGCCACTAATTCCAACGGAATCACCTATACGGTCACTGGCACTGGGGTTGGGACAACCGATATCCGCGTAACCGTCAAGGGGCAAACCACCGTACTCAAAGTTACTGTTGCCGCATCCAAGGGGTCGATCACGCTGGATACGGCCAATTACATCATGGCTCCCGGGAATATTTACGACATTGGCGCAGTAATCCAAGACCCTTCCGGGCAGAAGCTCGACCAGACGCAAATCCGGGAACTGGTGAAAGAAGGAACGTTAAAGGTAACGGATTCCCGCACTGGATCGGTGGCATCGCTGGAACAGCTGGAAAACGGTAATTTCCGGGTAACCGGCAAGCAGGAAGGCACCACCTACATCGTGTACGACATTGGCGGCACCCATGCTTCCATTCGGATCGACGTACAAAAAGGGGTCAAACAACACGGCACCGCAGTACGCAATACTTCCTATTTTACCAAATAAAAAGAAAAACCCTCCGTCTACAACGACGGGGGGTTTTTTGTCAGGGACGCAGGCCAAGGCCGCCTTCCAGCGTAAGGGTTTCGCCAGTCATAAACTTAAAGTCCGGGGTAGCCAGCTGCACGCAAACACGGCCAATTTCCTTTTCCACATCACCATAGTGGCCCATGGGCGGCATTTTTACATTTTGTTCAAAAGCCTCGGGATAAGCGTTCTGAAAATTTTCGAGCTGGGCCGTCCAAGCAAGCGGACAGATCAAATTCACATTGATCCCATCCTTGCCCCATTCGGTGGCAGCCACACGGCTAAGCCCTCGGATGCCCTCTTTGGCAGCAGCATAAGAGGACTGCCCGAAATTCCCAAACAGGCCCGCACCGGAAGCAAAATTAATCACAGAGCCTTTGGTTTTGGCAAGGTAGGGGTAACAGGCTTTCATATAATAAAACGTTGCATACAGGCCGGAATATAACGCCAAATCAAACTGTTCGGTGGTATGCTCCGCAAGAGGGACTCCAGACGCCGAAGCCTGCGCGTTATTAATCAGCACATGGATATCCCCAAACGTGTCCACCGCCTGTTTTACGACATTATGCACCACTGCCTCATTCTCCGCACCCGCGCGCACATCGGCGGGAACCGGCAGCACAGACACCCCAAACTGCTTTTCAAGATCCGCTTTGGCATCCGCGAGCTTCTGGACATTACGCCCGGTAATCACGAGGTTTGCCCCTTCTTTGGCGTAAGCCGTCGCAATGCCGTAACCAATCGAACCACAGCCGCCATTTTTCAGCAGGGCTTTGCCTGCGCCGGTAATGATCGCCGTTTTTCCTGATAAAAGGCCCATTGAAATCCTCCCATTGACATTTCTTTTTAGTGTACCATCCCAGAAGGCGCCATGTCAAGAGAGGCGACAAAAAACCGCTGCCTCTCACAGCAGCGGTTATCTATGTTTAGTCCTCGCCAAAGAATTTGTTGTGAATTGCGGTAACTGCCTTGTCGGCATCATCACGCGCAATGAGGACAGAAATTTTAATTTCACTGGTCGAAATCATCTGGATATTGATATCCGCATCAAAGAGGGACTCAAACATCGTGGCAGCAACGCCCGGGTGGGTCTCCATGCCTGCGCCGACAATCGAAACCTTGGAAACATTCTCATCATAAACCACATGCATGGCGCCATTGACTTCCACGAAGCTGTTGCACACATGAATGGCATCCTGCATCATGCTCTGCGGGACAGTAAAGCTGATATCCTTGGTACTGTCGCGGCCCACAGACTGCAAAATAACATCCACATTGACTTTTTTTGCCGCGAGCTTGGAGAAGATGCGGAATGCAAGGCCCGGCTTATCCGGCACGCCGATAATCGAAATTCTTGCCACATCATTATCTTTGGCAATCCCGCTGATTAACATTTTTTCCATTTTGGATTCCTCCTTGACGATGGTACCCGGCACACGGGTCAGGCTGGACAAAACTTCCAATTCAATATTATATTTTTTCGCCATTTCCACAGAACGGTTATTGAGAACCTGCGCGCCTAATGTGGCAAGCTCGAGCATTTCATCATAGGAAATGACATCCAGTTTGCGGGCCTTGGGAACTTTCCTTGGGTCAGCCGTAAATACGCCTTCCACATCGGTAAAGATCTGGCACAAGTCTGCATGCATCACAGCGGCAATCGCAACCGCGCTGGTATCGCTGCCGCCGCGCCCCAAGGTGGTCATGTCGTCGTATTTATTGACCCCCTGGAACCCAGTGACAATGACAATATTTTTCTTATCAATTTCCTTGCGGATCCGGTCGGGAGTCACCCGTTTGATGCGGGCAGAGCCATAGGTCGAACTGGTCGAAAACCCTGCCTGCCACCCAAGCAGCGACACCACCGGGAATCCCAGCTTTTCAATCGCCATAGCCAACAGGGACGCGGAAATCTGTTCGCCCGCAGACAGGAGCATATCCATTTCACGCTTTGAGGCATTGGGGTTAATCTCGTTTGCTTTTTCGATAAATTCATCGGTGGTGTCGCCCTGCGCGGAAACAACCACAACCACATCATTGCCTTTTTCGTAAGTCTTGGTCACGATATCGGCAACATTAAAGATACGTTCGGTATTGGCTACCGATGTACCGCCAAATTTTTGTACGATTAAACTCATACGGTCATTCCTCCATAAAAGACGAGAATCAGAGATTTATGAACACGGGTCATCGACCACATGGGCACCAATAGGATCGGTTGTCAACAGATGCAGGGTCCAGCCCCGCACCCCGTTTTGCTCGAGCAAGGGCAAAGCCTGCTTCTGGAAAACAGCAAGGTCACTGGGCGGGATCATCGCGATCATCGTCGGGCCAGCGCCGCTGATATACGTCCCCAAGGCTCCAAGCTGGGCTGCCACTTGAAAAACCGTATCCGCTCCGGGGATCAGCGGCAACCGGTAAGGCTGGTGGATCCGGTCCTGCACCGCAATACGAAGGCTCTTGAAATCCCCCTGCGAAAGGGCGGCCGCCATCAGGGCCGAGCGGGAAAGATTATACACCACATCGCTACGGGGATAGCTTTCCGGCAACACAGACCGGGCCAGTTCTGTTTTGAGCGGGAACGGCGGGACAAACACCGCAAACCGCAGGGTATCCGCCACAGGAAGGCGCACACTGTACACCTTCCCCTCATCCATCGCGGAAACCGTCAGGCCGCCGGAAAGAGCGGGGCTGGTATTGTCGGGATGCCCCTCAATACTGGCAGCCAGCTCAATCAGATCCTGCTGGCCCAGCGGGCAGCCAAGCAGATGGTTTGCCCCCACAAGCCCGGCGACAATACATGCCGAGCTGCTCCCAAGCCCACTTGCCATAGGGATATTATTTTCCTGAATAATCTTCAGCCCGGAAAGGGACTTTCCGCATGTTTGATAGAGCTGGCAGGCAGCCGTATAAATGAGGTTCTGGTCATCGGTCGGCACAGCCACATGGTCAGCCGACGAGATCTCGAGGTGGTCAGACTCCTGCATCCAGACCCGGTTATACAGCGACAAGGCAATGCCAAGGGCGTCAAAACCCGAGCCTAAATTGGCGCTGGTCGCTGGGACTTGAATTTGTATCATGCGATAACTTCCTCATTTTCCTCGGCATTAAAATGCAGCAGACGTACCGTATTCTGCACACAAACCCCCATATCGGCAAGGCGCGCAAGTTTTTCGCGGATGGTACGTTCCGGCAGAGGTTTCTCTATGATAAAGGCTGTTTCCCCAGACGCGGCATCCGCATTTGCCAGCCACCGGACATGCCCGAATACCGCTTCCACCTGTTCGGCCGCATTGCCGCTGACGCGCACGTACATAGCAGTGGGACGATCCAAATAATCCTGCACATAATCCGGCGCAGCATCGTCGCTCCAGAACAGGTATTTGCGGGCCTGCCTATGTTTCATGCAATCAATGACATCCGCAACCACCGCACTGGCAGTTGGGAGCTTGCCGGCACCTTTGCCATAGAACAGGACTTCCCCGGTCGCATCGCCATTGACCATGATGCCATTAAACACACCATCAATCGCCGCCATCATGTTATTTTTTTTCACAAACATGGGGCAAACAATAATCTCGATCTGGCCGTTTTCCATGCGTTTGACATGCCCGATGAGCTTAATCTCACCGCCCCATTCCTTGGCAAAGGCAACATCCGACAGAGAAAGGTCAGAAATGCCTTCAGTATGGACCTGTTCGGGATAGACATGCTTGCCAAACGCGAGGGCAGCAAGGATGCAAATTTTGCGGCAGGCATCGTCGCCGTCCACGTCAGCGGAGGGGTCACGTTCTGCGTAGCCACGCTCCTGGGCCAAAGCCAAAGCATTTTTAAAGCTCATGTTTTCATCAATCATTTGGGTCAGGATAAAGTTCGTGGTGCCATTGAGGATACCGGCAATTTCCAGCACAGAGTTTGCTGCAAGGCACTGGGAAAGCGGACGGATAATCGGGATGCCGCCGCCAACGCTTGCTTCAAACAAAAAGTTGACATTATGCTCCTTGGCGGCTGCCAGCAGCTGTGCCCCTTTGGCAGCGACGAGTTCTTTATTGGAAGTGACCACGCTTTTGCCCGCACACAGGCATTTGTGTACAAAATCAAAAGCCGGATGCAGCCCGCCCATCACCTCGACCACAATTTCCACACTGGGATCGTTTAAGATATCGTCAAAATTTTTGGTAAAACGGTCAGCGACAGGGCTGTCTGGGAACTCTTTGAGATCGAGGACATATTTGATATTAAGCTCTTCATGTGCATGCCGTTTGATCCCTTCCTGATGGGAGAGTACAACCTCAACAACTCCCGACCCGACCACACCGTGGCCCATGACTGCAAGATTTACCATAATAAAAACACCTCTTCATAATATTCAAAGATAGCAAATGCGGTTATTCGCCGGCAATATCGCCGATTGAGAGTACGCCATCGAGCGTACGCAGACGCGAGAGCAGCTCTTCCAACGAACCGTTGATCTGGTCGATGCGCGCGGAAATGGATACGAACGCCCTGCCATTGGTAGGGATATTCTGGTGAATGGTGAGGATATTGGCGTCAACGCTGTAAAATTCCGAAACCATCGCCATGAGAACCCCCGGCTTATCGGAGAGTACGGCCTGTATCGTAATCAGGCTGTCGGAATGTTTGTCGCGGTACGGATAAACAGCATCCTTATACTTATAGAACACACTGCGGGAAATCCCCGCCATGCGTGCGGCCTGCGCGGTACTCGACGCCTGATTATTACGCAGGTATTCTTTCGCCTGTATGACTTTGGGGAATACACTGGGCAATACGTCCTGATCGACTAAAAGGAATGTGTTTTTTTGCATTGTCCTCCACCTGAATACGATTGTATTGTTACAAAGAACAGTTTAACACGCATACGCTCTTTTTTCAACTATAACTTTTATTTTCTGTAATATCTTGTCATATTTACACAAATAAAAAAAGAACAGACCTGAAATTTTCATAGTCTGTTCTAAAGGCTTTTCGTTATGCCGCAGGCTCCAAAGGATCAATCTGTCCTTCCCCACCATGCGGCGGGGGTTCGGCCTGCGCGCCCGACGATGGATTCGGGGGTGGCATAGGCGTTGACGATGGGTTCTGTGTGGAAGCAGTGCCCGAAGGTGCCGAGGAAGCGGTCCCGGACGAGGGGGCATTCGAGCTGTCAGGACTGCCCGGGGTTTCGGGATTTTCGGACACCTGCGACTCAACGCTTGATGCCACGGGCACATGGTAAGACGAACAGGTAGCCGGGAGCTTGCCCTTCTCATACCAGCCGACATTGGTACTGGTACAGCTGCCGGACGCCAGTAACCCAGATTGGTTACAGAAGGTAGCGGCCGTAATGCTTCCACCGAAATCAAAGGTTTTGGACGGTTTTCCCTTGAGATATTCGGTCATAACCTGCCGCCACAGCACCTTGGCGGCATTGAGGGAACCAGATTTCAGGGCAGCCGGATTTTTGTAGCCCGTCCATACACCCGCAACGGCATACGGGGTGCCGCCGACAAACCAGCTGTCACTGTTGCTGTCGGTAGTACCCGTTTTCCCGTAGACCTCCCATCCAGAAATCCGCGCCATCGTACCCGTACCCGCATTGACCGCATAGGTGAGCAGCTTATTCATAATCCCGGCGTTCGCGGTTGAGATCGCTTTCGACGGCATCCGGCTGCGGTTATCAATAATCACATTGCCATTATGATCTTCCACATAATAATAGGTATAAGGATGGCGGTACTGCCCCTGATTGCCAAAAATCGCAAAGGCAGCTGTCATTTCCCGCACCGTGGCACCGCCATGCAGGCCGCCAATCGACATCGCTGCAAGGGAATGGCTGTCGTTGGCTTGGTTGAGGTGGGTAAAGCCGACCCTCTGTGTTAAAAACTTGTAACATTCTTCTGGAGTGAGAAGATTACATACCTGCGCCGCCGGGGCATTCAGGGAATTACGCAACCCTTCTGCTACAGTCACTTGCCCGGAAAAGCGGCGGTTCCAGTTATTGGGGCCGGGCTTGCCGGGGCCAAACCAGTTGGGCAGCGGCTCATCGTCAACCAGAGAGGAATAATGAACCAGTCCCTTTTCGAGTGCCGGGGCATACACCGAAATGGCCTTTTGGGTCGAACCCGTTTGACGGCTGGCATCAATGGCATAGTTAAACACACGGTTGCCCGTTTTCTCGGAGCTGCTGCCCACCACCGCCAGCACACGCCCGCTGTAATCCATCATGAAAAGGCCGGACTGCAAGGCGCGGTCATTTTTAAAATAGGAGCTGTTTTTATAAACATTTTCAGCCATTTTCTGGATATCGGGGTCCATGGCAGAATAAATTTTCAGGCCATTATAATAGATCATTTCCGAAGCTTCGGCAGCCGTACAATTATAATACTTCTGCAAATCCACCACAAGATCGGAGAACATGGTTTCTGTATACCAGTTAAAGATATTGCCGCCCTTATTGGAATCCGGATCGTCTTTGCGCCCCACAAAGGTCATATTTTCGGACTTTTGCATGGCTTGGTCAAACTCGGACTTGGTCACTTTGTTCTGCTCGAGCATGGCCTGCAAGACAATCTGCTGGCGTTCCTTATTCTTCTCCGGGAACTGGAGCGGGTTATATTTATAAGGGTTCTGGGTAATGCCGGCAATGGCGGCACATTCGGCAAGGTCGCACTCGCTGATATCCTTATCAAAATAGAGGTTGGCAGCCGCCTGTACGCCTTTGGTCCCCGCCCCGAAGTTGACGATATTCAGATAGGCTTCCAGGATTTGCTCCTTGGTATATTTTTCTTCGAGACGCAGCGCACGGAAAATTTCCTTGACCTTCCGGGTCAGGCTGACATCATTATCCCCGGTAATATTTTTAATCAGCTGTTGGGTAATGGTAGAGCCGCCGTAACTGCTGCCTTTGCTGAACAGGTTAGTGGTGGCGCCCAGGGTGCGGATCCAGTCCACACCATTATGTTCCTGAAAACGGCGGTCCTCAATCGCGATCATGGCATTTTTCATATTAAGGGGAATTTTGTCAAAATCCACCCAGATCCGGTTGTTTTCGCCGCCGTAAAGCGTCTGGTACTCAACGGGGTTGCCATTCTCATCCATGACATAGATAAAACTGGTATAATTCAGTTTCAGGTTATTCAGATCAATCATATCTTTGGAATCAATGTCGCTTTTCAGACCCATAATATAAGAAGTCAGAAAAATGCCGACCGTAATGCCAACCAGGCCAAGCACAACCAAAAAACTCAACGCAATTTTCCATGCCATACGCCCCATGGAACGCACGGTTTTCGCAGACGCACTGTTCTTTTCCGGCAGTTCCGGGGTAGTATAAGGATCCGTATGTTTCAAATGTCATTCACCTCAATCAATGTTTGGCAGCAAACCGTCCTTTTGGGCCACGGGTTTTCTGGAATTTTCTGTATAAAACCCGATTTTTAGGGCACACTTGGGAAAAGAAAGGAAGGTAAGCCACATGAAGAAGTACCAAATTTTTCTTACCTTGACGGTTTTGGCAATCATAGCTGCGGCGATTGTATGCCTGACCCTTTTATTCCAAAGCACCAAAAAAACAGAATCAAACGATCCTGCCCCATTTGTGCCGCGTCAGACACAAGGACAAGTTAATTTTACCTCAAAACCGTCCGCAAGTCAAGAAAACAGTGAAACGCCCTCGTTTGTCTCCGCTCCCACCACCTATACGATCCGCGAATACCTCGGACATATCGGCGTTTTTGAAAACGACTCGCCCACCCCGTTTCAGGAAATCGACGTACTGGTCAGCACCCTTCCCCCATCCGACCGTGCCCTGCTCACCAAAGGCATCACCACCGAACACAAGGCACAATTACGCAGCCTGCTGGAAGACTATGCTTCCTGAAATTTTACTAATCATTTCCTGTGATAAATTCCTCGGTTTTACGTACAATAACATCGCAAACACAAAATATAATTTCAAAACAAAATCTTTTTTATTAAGGAGTGTTTGATGATGTCTAACAAGAATGTTGTACCAGAAGCTAAGGAAGCTCTCAACCAATTTAAAATGGAAGCTGCAAGCGAAGTCGGCGTAAACCTCAAGCAAGGCTATAACGGCGATTTGACCGCAAAACAAGCTGGTTCCATTGGTGGCCAGATGGTCAAGAAAATGATCGAAAAATTTGAGAACGAAATGAAATAACATTTCTCTCTGCAAATAAAACGAGGGCGTGGAACCATTCCACGCCCTTGTTGCATGTTTTGCGCCTGTACAGCAAAGCTAGAAAGCATATCCGTTTTCCCATGGGACCCCGGAAAGCAGAAGCACAGAAACAGCAGCTAAAATCTGATGCGGGCTTTTCGGATGGGAAAGGGAAACCGGGATTTCGGCTGGTTCAATGCGAAAACCGTCCAGGGTCGTAATACAGCGCTGCAAACTCACCAGCGCACAATGGTAATCCAAACTGGCAAGGCTCAGGGTATCTCTGGGGGAAGTTCCGCAGGCAACGGCCGCAGCGCCAGTCCCCTGCAAAAAATGGGAAACGACACGGTTGCGCGCTTCAAAAATCGGAAATAAACCTGCTGGCAGGGGATGCCCGGCAAGAGGGGAAAAACTGTTTTTAAACAGAAGAATCCCCTTGACACAGGATTCTTCGGGCAGCGCGTCCCATTCGTAAACAAGGAAGCGGGGCGGGTGCGGGCCAAGACGGAATAGTTCGGAACCATTGAAATACTGGACACCGCCGTATTGGGCCAGCGCCTCCGGAAGAACATGGCGGATCGAACGGTCGGAAAGGCTGCCGCAGGTAAAAATAGTGGTCACGCGAAAACCTCCTTGAAAAAAATGGGGATATCGAAAACATTATTTACCAGAAGCCGGGAAATATACGCCATAAGGGAAAAAGAGTATCAGCAGACGATGGGGCAGAATAGTATAGGGAAGGCGGCAGGCAAGGAGGAAAGAGGGATCATATGCCTTTTACGGAGCGAGAATTATTTGCCCGGCTCATCCAATGCGAGGCGGGCGGCGAAGGCGACAATGGCATGCGGGCAGTGGCCTCGGTCATTATGAACCGCGCACAGATCCCATATGGGGAGTTTGCGCGCGTCAGCCAAGGCGGGAATGTCCGCAGGATCATCGAGCAACCAGGACAGTTTGTGTGTATGCGTACCACAGTAGAAGGAACCTACAACACCCAGAACGTCTATAATATGACGCCCACGGAGGAACACTACGCCATCGCAGACTGGGCAATGGCTGGAAATACCGCGTCCTTTGTGGGAAACTGTTTGTTTTTCTTCAACCCATACAGCCCGAGCTGCCCAACCTATTTCCCGTCGGGCGGGATCGGGACGTTATACACACGGGTCAACCAGCACTGTTTTTATGCGCCAACGGAAAAATATAAATTAACCTGATGGGAGGACAACAGATGGATCAGCCATATCCTACGTATCAAGCGGTTTACAATCAGGGAAACCCCAGCTTAAACGCAGCAAACCTGCTCAATAACGCAGCTATTTTAAACCGGGTCTGCCCGCAATGCGCGCAGGGACAACAGCCAGGAGGATTTACCGCAATCTCACCAGAAATCGCAAACCCTCCGCCGCCCAATTTCCTCGACCAGCCCGGCGGGGGCACGGATGCCGAATCCAGCGCAAACCCGGCATTATACCAAAACAATTTACCCATGGAAAATCCGCAGCTCAATGCCATTCATGACCTCAACCAAGGCACCCCCATTACGGCCGACAGCCTGCAATATCTCAATGGGTTTATCCGCACACAAATTGGCCGCCGGGTACGGGTGGAATTTCTGGTGGGAACCAATACCATTACCGACCGTACGGGGATATTGGTGGCTGTCGGCGCAAACTATATCCTGATTAACGAAACCGAAACAGACGATTTATTAGCCTGCGACTTTTATAACATTAAATTCATTAAATTTTATTATTAAGGGGATTGCTAAAAACGGTTCATTCAAAAATACCGAAGCTTTGTCAAAATCGGACAAAGCTTTTTTTCGGATTTTACGGCGATTTTTTAGATCGACCGCAAAACTGGCAAAATAGTCAAAAAACAGGGCAGGATTTTTTTCGCCATTCTCGAAAAAACCCCTTGATTTCTTGTTTTATGTGTAATAAGATAGAGATATACATAAGATGTAAAAAGGAGATGGAAAAACATATGGCACGTCCCAGAAAAAGTGCAAAAAGTTTAGAGGATCAGATTATTGACGTTGATATTGAAATGGAACGTTTGAAAGAGGAAATGACAGCCTTGAGAGCCAAACGTAAAAAACTCATGGCACAAAAAGATGAGGAAGATATGCAGAAAATTGTCGATATGGTGAAAGGATCGGGAAAAACTCCCGCCGAATTTCTAGTGGCAATTTCCAAATCTGGTATACAGGGATAATCCCTTCGGAAACCCGCAAAATGTGCGGGTTTCTTTTTTTCATCTTTTTAAAAAAACTCCAATTTTTCTCCAGAAAAATACCAGAAAAAATGTCGGAAAGAAACGCTTTGAATCGTTTGATCCCAAAGACAAAAAAGTGAGAAAACCTGTATTTGAGACAGAGAAAGACAGAAAAATTTTTGGGTCCTTTTCGCGCGTTTTTGACCAATAGTTTCAAAAGTTTTAAAAAGCTTCTCAATCGGGAAAATGCCACTCCCCCATTTTATGTCCTTCATCATTTTGGAGAAAAATTCAAAATTCCCTCTTGACAGGCTGTCGATTTGAGAGTAAAATAGCGATAGTTAGTTCATGCTAACCGAATGAAAAATAGAAATGCGAGGTGAAGAACGTGCAAACATTACGGCACATCCCATGTGGCCAGAGTGTGACGATAGTAAAGCTGCATGGGGACAGCCCCGTGAAGCGCCGTCTGATGGATATGGGCCTGACCAAGGGCACACAAGTTTATCTGCGGAAGGTCGCCCCTTTGGGAGATCCCATCGAGGTGACGGTACGCGGATACGAATTATCCTTGCGTAAAGCGGATGCCGATTTGGTAGAAGTCATCTGAACCGGTTGCACAAGGCTGTTTTCAGCCTGTTTTTTATCCTTTTAAGTTAGCTTTAGCTAATAAAAATTCGCTATCGCTAACTACAAACAATATGGTATCATTAGCAAGAAGGAGGAACCCCCATGGCAACAAAAATTGCCTTAGCCGGCAATCCGAATTGTGGAAAAACCACTTTATTTAATGCGCTGACCGGAAGTTCCCAATATGTGGGAAACTGGCCCGGGGTCACGGTGGAGAAAAAAGAGGGAAAGCTCAAAGGGCATAAAGACGTCATCATCCAAGACCTGCCCGGGATTTATTCGCTGTCGCCCTACACACTGGAGGAAGTGGTGTCGCGCAACTATCTCATCCACGATCATCCAGACGTGATTTTAAACCTGCTCGATGCTTCCAACATTGAGCGCAACCTGTACCTGACCACCCAGCTTACCGAAGCTGGGATTCCGGTACTCGTTGTACTGAATATGATGGATATTGTGAAAAAAACCGGTGATATCATTGATGTGGAAAAGCTCAGCAAGGCACTGGGCTGCCCGATTGCGGAAATCTCAGCGGTTAAAAGCATGGGCGTTAAAGAAGCTGCACAGCAAGCAGTCAACCTCGCGGCTTCCGGGCGAAAAACCCCTCCTCAGCACTGTTTTTCGGACGAAGTCGAAAAGGCGCTGGGAAATATTATAGAGAGTATTCATGGCCTTGTCCCAGAAGAACAGGAGCGCTGGTATGCGATCAAGCTGTTTGAGCGGGACGAAAAAGTCAGTGGCGAGTTCCCGTTTGACGAGGATACCAAAGCAAACATAGAGGAAGCGATTACCAAATGCGAAGCAAAGCTCGACGATGACAGCGAAAGCGTGATTACCAATGAGCGTTATGAATACATCAGCAATCTGGTAGCATCGTGCGTGAAGAAAACATCGGCTGGGCTGACGATTTCCGACAAGATCGACCGCATTGTGACAAACCGATGGCTGGCACTGCCGATTTTCGCTGCGGTGATGTTCCTTGTCTATTTCCTGTCTGTATCGACGGTGGGCACTATGGGGAATGACTGGGTGAATGACCAGCTGTTTGGTGAGATCATCCCTCCGGCTGTGGAAGGATGGCTCACGTCGATCCACTGTGTGGACTGGCTGCAATCCCTGATTCTGGATGGTATCATCGGCGGTGTTGGCGCAGTCATTGGATTTTTGCCGCAGATTCTTGTATTGTTTTTCCTTCTCGCGCTTCTGGAGGACTGTGGGTACATGGCACGGATTGCATTTGTCATGGATCGTGTATTCCGCCGGTTTGGGCTATCGGGAAAATCCTTTATCCCCATCCTGATTGGGACCGGCTGCGGGGTCCCCGGAATTATGGCATCGCGGACCATCGAACAGGATTGCGACCGTAAAATGACCATCATGACCACAACCTTTATTCCATGCAGCGCGAAGCTCCCGATTATCGCCTTGATAGCGGGCGCGCTGTTTGGAAATGCCTGGTGGGTTGCGCCAGTGGCATATTTTATCGGGATCGCGGCGATTATCTGTTCCGGAATTATCCTGAAGAAAACCCGTCCATTTGCCGGTGACCCTGCCCCCTTTATCATGGAATTACCCGCGTACCATGCCCCGCGTCCGAAGGGGGTACTGGTACATCTTTGGGAACGGGTGCGTTCCTTTCTGGTGAAGGCTGGGACCATTATTTTTGTTTCCTGCCTTGTCATCTGGTTCCTGCAAAGCTTCAGCTGGTCCATGCAGATGGTCAAAAATGCCGATGAGTCCATGCTGGCATCCATTGGCAATGGGATCGCACCGATTTTCGCACCACTCGGGTTTGGCAACTGGCAGTCCTCTGTCGCAACCGTCACCGGGCTGGTTGCCAAGGAAAATGTGGTCGGCACCTTTGGGACCCTGTTCCATTTTGCCGGAGAACTGTCGGAAAACGGCGAAGAAATCTTCCCGCAGCTTGCGGCCTTGTTTCCCCCATTAGCCGCTTTTTCGTTCATGATCTTCAACCTTCTATGCGCCCCCTGCTTTGCTGCCATCGGCGCAATCAAACGCGAAATGGGTTCTTGGAAATGGATGTTCCTTGCCGTTGGGTTCCAGTGTGCCTTGGCGTATGCGGCGTCGCTCGTGGTATACCAGTTCGGGATGCTATTCACAGGGCATTTCAGCATCGCTACCGTCTTTGCCATCGTTGTATTCGCAGGGTTTTGTTACCTGTTATTCCGTCCAAACCGTACCCGGACACGCAAAAACATTTCTTCGGTCCATGCAAATTCCTAAAAGATTGTTAGAAAGCGGGGAGAAACCACCATGCTTGCAAGTATTCTAATTGGTTGTGTACTGGCGTGTTTGGCAGGGCTTGCGGTCGTGTATATCGTCCGCCAAAAACGCCGGGGGAAATGTATTGGCTGTGATGCTGCATCGTGCGGCAAAAAATGCAGCGGCTGCCACAAAAAACCTCCTGCTCCTCCACAAAAATAACCATGAAAAAAACCTCCTGTTTCCCATACAGGAGGTTTTTCTTGTTGCATACGATGTCGTCCCAACTAACTGGCAGCTTAGGAAGAAACTGTTTGTTTTGCGATCTGTTTTCCGGCGTGGTCGATGGTAAAATTCTCGCGCATAATCAGATCAGAAATCGGGACAATCGTGTATCCTTCTGCCTGAAGCTTTTCTAAAATCTTCGGCAAGGCAGCAGGCGTATTTTTGGCGCCATTATGGAACAGAACAATAGAACCATCTGTCACCTTTGAAGTAACACGGTTTACCATTTCATCTACGGTTGGATCTTTCCAGTCAAGGCTGTCAACATCCCACTGGATGGTAAACATCCCCAAGGAATCCGTAGCCTCAATGACCCCATTGTTATAATCGCCGTAAGGCGGGCGGAACAGTTCCGGGCTTTTACCGGTAATTGCTTTAATTTTATTGTTGCAATTTTGGAGCTGTTGGATTTTCTGTTCTTGGCTGAGCTTTGTCATGTAAGGATGGGTATCGGAATGGTTGCATACTTCATGGCCTGCATCGGCTAACGCTTTGACTGATTCGGGATATTTATCCACCCATTCCCCCACCACAAAAAAAGTGGTTTTGACTTGATAACGGTCTAAAATCTGGATTAATTCTTCCGTTTGCTCGTTGCCCCATGCGGCGTCAAAGGAAATGGCTATTTTCTTTTCCTGAGAATCCACGCAGTAAATGGGAAGTTTACGGTCTTGAGCAGCCGCCTGTGCAGCCTGCTGGGTAGACGCCTGAATGGCTAAAATCCCCTGTACGGATAACACAGCCACCAGAACACAGGCAGCCAAAGCCGACGCGGCGGTGATTAACCTCCGTTTGGTGAATACGAAAAATTTCATACGATAACCCCCTATCCTTGCATCTATATGCAAGGGGGGATTTGTCTTATCTCCCTTTTATCCCACAAGTCAGCGCGCCCGGCGCAGGCATTTGCCTAAAAGCGTAAACACAACCAATGCCATCAGGTTGACCACGACCACACTCGCTCCAGCTGGCGTGGAAAAGAGGAACGATAACAGCAGGCCGATAAAAAAACAAACCACAGCAATCGCGGCGGAAAGGATCACCACCCCTTGAAAACTGCGGCACACCCGCATGGAGGTCAGGGCAGGGAAAATAATCAGGCTGGAAATGAGCAAAGCCCCCATCAAGCGCATTCCGATCACAATGGTAATGGCGGTCAGAAAAGCCAGAAGCATATTATAAAGGGCAGCTTTCGTCCCCGTAGCTCTGGCAAAATTTTCGTCAAACGTGACGGAAAAAATTTTATTATAAAACAATGCATACAACGTCAGCACAATCACCGACAAACTCACACTGATCCAGACATCGCTTTGGCTGACCGCCAAAATACTGCCAAACATATAATTATACACATCGGCATTCATCCCCGACCCAAACGACATCACAATGACCCCAATCGCCAAAGCACTGCTGGAAATCAAAGCAATGGCAGCATCCCCTTTGATTTTGCTGTTTTCACTCAGGCGCAGCAAACAAAACGCAGCAGCCATCACCACCGGGATGGACACAGGAAGGGGCGCCCAATGAAAAGCCACGGCAATCGACAACGCCCCAAAACTGACATGCGATAACCCATCGCCAATCATGGAGTAGCGTTTGAGTACAAGGCTGACCCCCAGCAGAGCCGCACATAACGACACCAGAACCCCAACGAGCAGGGCACGGTTTAAGAAATGATAGGAAAAAAAGTCAACGAAAAAATCAATCACAATCACAACCTCCCGTCATATGGCGGTAAAGCTCGGTGGTACGGTACTGCTGAACGCTGCCAAAAAACAGCATATGGCTCCCCATATGCAGCACCTGGTCGGCATAGGTGACAGCGCTGGCAATATCATGCGAAACCATCACCACCGTAATGTGATGCTCCTGATTCAGTCGTTTCACCAGGCTGTAAAGTTCCGCAGTAATGACCGGATCAAGCCCTGTGACCGGTTCGTCAAGAAGCAAGAGGCGTTTGGTCGCGCACAGGGCGCGGGCTAACAAGACCCTCTGCTGCTGGCCGCCAGACAGATCCCGGTAAGACTTTTTTCGCAGATTGCCAATCCCTAACAGTTCTAGGTTTTTGAGCGCAAGGTCTTTTTCCTTGCGGGAATAAAACGGACGCATCCCACGGGTATTCAGACATCCCGATAAAACAACCTCAAACACCGTAGCCGGGAAATCCTTTTGCACTTGGGTCTGCTGCGGCAGATAACCGATCTCCTTGCGCTGCATATTGGAAAATGCAATGTGTCCAGCCTGCGGTTTCACAAGTCCCAAAATGGTCTTGACTAACGTGCTTTTCCCAGAACCATTCTCCCCCACAATACATAAATACTGGCCTTGCTCCAGCGAAAAACTCACATGGTCCACCACAAGCTGTCCGTTATAAGAAATACATAAATCATGACAAGTTAAAAGTTTCATAAAAGCCCTTCCGTTGCTCTGGTACCAAGCCCTATTTTTAAATGTTCGAGATTCTGCCGCATCAGGGATACATACGTGACCCCCTCCTCAAAGTCGTGCTGGCTGACGTTATGGCACGAATGAAAGAGCAACATTTGCGCCCCGGTTTCCTCGGCAATGGAACGCGCAATTTTGGGATCCACCAATTCTTCATAATAAATCACAGGGATTTGATCCTGCCGCATTTCCCGGATCATTTGGATCATCACCGCGACACTGGGTTCGGTCTCCCCGGAACAGTTATCATAGGCCGCCTCATACTCTAGGCTATATTCCTCAAAAAAATAGTGGAATGGGAACGTCCCGCCAAAAAACAGGGGGTTATGCGCGCTGCCGGCAATCACTGTGCGGATGTCCTCGTCGAGCTGCTCTAATTTTTGCTGATACACACGGGCATTTTCCTGATAATAGGCTGCATTTTGGGGGTCTGCCTCGCACAGCGCCTGTACAATCAGATCGACCATTTTGCGTGCATTGACAGGGCTGGTCCAAATATGCGGGTCAACTTCGTGGTGATGGCCGTCCCCGGCAAAATGCTCTGGTTCCTCATGGCCATGCCCCTCCATATCCAGTGGAATCCCTTGGGAAACATCCAGAACCGTTACGTGTGTGCCGACGCTTTCCAGAATCCCAGAAACCCACCCTTCCATATAATCCCCTGTATACACGAACAGATCGGCATGGCTAATGGCAATCACATCCGCTGGGGACGGTTCATAGGCGTGGCTCTCCATGCCAAGTGGCAGAAGCAACGAAACATGGGCTTTCTCCCCGGCAATCTGGCGCACAAAATCATACTGGGGAAACAGCGTTGTCACTACGCGAAGCTGGCCTGTTCTGGGACCGTTGGGGTCTGTGGACGCCATTTGGGTATCCCGCAACGAACAGCCCGGGAAGATCAGGAGCAGTACCGCACACAACAACAAAAAGGCAACCGGTACGCATCTATTTTTCTGTTTCATGAGGGGATTCCTTTCCAGATTGCTGCTGGCACTGTTCGCACAATCCATATAACACCGTTTTGGAAGAATCGACACGGAAATGATGTTCCTTGAAAATATGCGATGCTAAGGTATCCAGAAAATCACAGGAAACATGAAACAATTCTCCACAGCGCGCACATTTTAAATGGTAATGCAAATGGCGGTCAATATCGTCGCCACAGTATTGGTAGCAGGCGCTCAGGCCATCGCCAACGATATATTTACGCACGAGGTTCTGCTCCACCAGACGGTCCAGGTGGCGGTACACAGTCGCTTTGCTGACCGCTGTGCCCTGCCCCTTGAGAGATTCGGCGACTTGTTCAGCAGCCAAATGGCGGTGCTGGTTCTCCATGAGCACCGAAAGAATCCTTTGGCTCTGTTTGGTACGGTAGACGTTTGCCTGACTGATTCCAACCACTCCTCAATTTAAAACTGATTCTCAATTTTATTTTGTTATTATATCCCGTTTTTCTGCATTTGTCAAATTATGCTTTCTCTCAGCATTTGCATCATTTTTACTATTATGATATAATAAATAAAAATTGTAACAGGAGGCGCAGCATCATGTGGGATGCCCAAATGTACCACCGTTATGGGGCGCAAAGGCTCCAGCCTTCTTTGGATCTGGCGCGCGCACTGGAAAACAAAAAGCCCCGGCGAATTCTCGATGTTGGTTGTGGCAGTGGGATGAGTACCGCGTGTCTGGTTTCCGCCTTTCCGGATGCTGAAATTGTGGGAGTAGATTTGTCACAGGAAATGCTGCAAAAAGCAAAAGAAAATCTGCCCACCGTACAATTTCTTCTCAGGGATTGCAGCAAGCCGCTCTCCGATCTGGGGACATTTGATCTGATCTTCTCAAACGCCTTTTTGCAGTGGATTCCCAATCAGGAAACATTTATTGCGCGCGCTTTTGCCATGCTGCGTCCAAATGGCGCCTTTGCTGCACAAATCCCACTGGCGCAGGAAATGCCGAGCTTTTCCTGTATCCTGGAAGCAGAAAAGCAGTTCCCAGAAAAAATGAAACAAATCCAGCCCCACAAATATGTCCTGCACGGTGCTGGAGACTATTACAATATGCTGGCAAGCTGCACCTCGGACATCTCCCTGTGGATCACCGAATATTGCCATCCAATGGACAGTCCAGAGCAAATCCTTGCCTTCCTGCAAGGGGCTGCGCTGCGTCCGCATCTGGAGTATCTGGAGCCAGAAGAACAAGCCTTATTTTTTGAAGATCTCTTAACCCGGCTCAAAAACAGGTACCCACGTCAGGCAAATGGAAAAATCCTGTTCCCCTTCCGGCGGTTATTTGTGATTGGGAAAGCTGATGCAAGGATCGTCTGAATCCCCAGCAGAAAAATATCAAAAACGCAAACAGGCTTTTCGTCCAGCGGCTTGATTTCTGACGCAGGTTATATTATACTGATAAGAACAGGTTGAATTTCGGGACAGAAATTGAGGGATCATTTTGCTTCAAAATTACGATACCATTCTCTTTGACGCGGACCGCACCTTGTTTGACACAGCCGCAGGCGAAAAGGCCGCCTTGCGCGCGGTGATGAAAACAATCAAACAGCCCTTTTCGGAGGACATGCCGCAGGTATATACCCAGATTAATGAAGCTCTGTGGAAAAAGCTGGAATTAGGGCAGCTTTCTTTTAGCCATGTGCAAAAGGAACGGTGGCGCAAATTTCAGGAAGCATTTGGGCTCACAGGCAACCCCATGCAGTTCAACCAAATGTATCTGGCAT
Source organism: uncultured Eubacteriales bacterium (assembly GCA_949741605.1). Classification (GTDB taxonomy): domain Bacteria; phylum Bacillota; class Clostridia; order Oscillospirales; family Acutalibacteraceae; genus UMGS1071. The sequence goes on from CATJNB010000111.1 coordinate 21,429, forward strand.
TTTTTTCGCAGTGCCATTTCCTCATGCCGCATGCCGAGGAAGTGTGTAAAGCACTTTGCCGGCGCAAAAAATTATATATTATTACCAACGGAACCTCGCGGGTACAGCGGGAACGGTTTGCCAACTCGAAAATCTCCGCCTGTTTTCTGGACTTTTTCATTTCCGAGGACATCGGCATACCCAAACCGCAATGGGGATTTTTCTATTATGTCCTCACGCATATTAAGCTGAGCAAGGCAAACCGTGTACTGATTGTGGGCGATTCTCTCTCCAGTGACATCCAAGGCGGTAACAATGCTAAAATTGATACCTGCTGGTACAATCCCGATGGGCTGGAAAACGAGTCTGGCGCTGTGCCGACCTACGAAATCCACGATTTGATGGAATTGCTCCAAACGCCGCA
>CATJNB010000112.1 GCA_949741605.1 uncultured Eubacteriales bacterium
CATCTGGAGCTAGTGGTCGGGATTGAACCGACGACCTGCTCATTACGAGTGAGCTGCTCTACCACTGAGCCACACTAGCATGATGAACGCATTGCTATTATACACCAACAAAATCAATTTGTCAACAAAAATTTCTCAACTTTTACCCTCCAAAAAAAGAAGTAACTGCCAGCTCTCTCAAACCGCAGTTACTTCAAAAATCATTCAGAAAATCCCCATGGTTTCTCACGGGAATAAAAAAGAAACACGCACAAATACTAAGAAAAACTTACCCTTGTATCAGCTGTTCCATAAGACGGAACCCCTCGGCCACGTAGACCCGTGTCGCTGCGGCATTGGCTTCGGTATAGCGTTGCACACCACTATCTTTTTCGTCGTTACTACGGTAAATAATAAAGGGAACCGGGTCTGAAGTATGGGTACGCAGCGCCAACGGGGTCGGGTGATCCGGCAAGACCATCATGCAGAACTCTTCCCCTGCCTCTTTCATAGCTTTGATGATTGGGGCAATAATTTTTTCATCAATCAGCTCAATCGAACGCACTTTATTTTCCGGTTCATGGCGGTGCCCACATTCATCCGGAGCCTCCAAATGCACGTACACAAAGTCTTTGCCGCCCAAGAGTGCGTCAATGGCAGCTTGTGCTTTGCCATCGAAATTCGTGTCAATGTTACCAGTTGCGCCTTCCACGTCGATGCTGTCCAGACCAGCGCAAATACCAATGCCTTTTATCAGGTCAACCGCAGAGACCACAGCACCGGTCTTACCATATTTTTCCGCAAAGGAGGTCAAATTCGGTTTGCGTCCCTCGCCCCAGAACCAAAGCGAAGTGACCGGGTTCAAACCACGTTCGATGCGCTTCTGGTTAATGGGATGGTTTTTAAGGAGTTCACGGGATTTTTTCATCATATTGAGAAGAAGTTCCCCGTTCTGGCCGCTTGGCAAATGCCCACGTACCCCTTTTTCCAAAATATCATGGGGAGGTGTTGTGACAGCACCGGTTTGGGCATCGCGCAACACCAGACAATGCCGGTAGCTGACACCCGGATATAATTGCAGGCCATCCGTTTGGAACTGTTCGTTGAGGTCGTTGATAATCACGGTTGATTCTGCGGTTGTAATTTCATCACAGCTGTAATCGATCATGGTACAGTCTTCATAATTCTCATCATCGGAAAGCGTTACTGTATTGCATCGGTACGTCACATCATCCAGTGACAGCTCGATCCCCATACTGACCGCTTCCAAAGGGGAACGTCCGGTATAGTAAACTTTTGGGTCATAGCCGATTGCCGACAGGTTCGCGGTATCGCTGCCTGGAGGCATCCCCTGCGGTACGGTTTTTGCCATGCCGCATACGCCTTTGGATGCAAGAAAGTCCATATGGGGATGCTTGGCAAGCTCCAGCGGGGTATGGCCTTTGAGTTCTTCACACGGCTGGTCTGCCATACCATCGCCGAGCACTACAATATATTTCATACTCAATCGTCTCCCTTTTACCTGATGGTTACTTCTTTTTTATTATACAAAATCACCTATCCTACGTCAAGATATTTTTTGTGTTGGGATATGTTTAAAAATTAGTGAAAATAATTCACTCAATTATTTCAAAGATCAAGAAATACCTTATAATGGAGAGTAAGATTCGAAGATTGGATACTGGCGAAAGGTGAGGAAATGAATAAAATTATGTTAGGAAACCATCTGCGGGAATTGCGGCGCAAATTTGCACTCACGCAGAAGCAAGTGGCCGATGCTCTGCATATTGACCGTTCCACCTACTCCTATTATGAGCTTGGCAAAACCTGGCCCGATCCTCCTACTTTAGTGTTTTTGGCCCAGCTATTTGGCATTGGGATGCTCGAGCTGCTCAGCCCAGAACAGAACACCACCGCCTCATTCTTGCATGACTCGGAGCAATCCGACCTGAAACGAAGCCGAAAACGCAACCGCAGTTCTATGCTCACCAACACCAGCAAAATCTATGACCTTCCCGATGATGAACAGCAATTAATTTTGTATTACCGTATCATGACCGCAGAGCAAAAAGAATTGCTACTAAATAACGCGGAACAGTATTCCGCCGAAACCATGGAAAAAACGAAAGATTCCGACGAATCATAACGCAGAGATCCAGCCTTTGTATCCGGGATACAAGGGCTTTTTTCGTCCCCAAAAATATGGTATAATGAAACGTACGGGAAAAATATTGGAAACGAGGTGTTTTTGCATGAATTTTGATGCTTTTATCGGCGGCATTAACCCGGGCGGCCTACGCAGCCAAAGTGATATCCGTTTGCTGATTTGCTATTTACTGGCCAGTGTGGATGCGCCGCTTTCCAAGAGTGATATTGTGACGATTTTACAGGAAAACGGCCTTGCCAATTACTTTGAAGCTGCCGACGCCCTGACGGAAATGCTCACAAAAGGCAACGCAGATACCATGCCGGGACAGCCTGATTTTTGTGTGGCCAACGATGTGACCCGTGAGATTGCAGAATCACTGGATTCGACGCTTCCCCCAGCAGTCCGGGAACGCGCCGTAAATGCTGCTTTAAATTTGCTTGCCAAAGCGCAGCGTGAGAGCCAAAACAAAGTGGAAATCCGCAAGTCTGGGGACGGTTATCAGGTGACGTGCCACATTTCTTCGGGCGGCGAAAATGACCTGATGACCCTGAGCCTCTTTGTGCCAGACCAATATCAGGCACGCACAGTCAAACGGAATTTCCATCGTGACCCACAATTTGTCTATCAGATCCTGCTCTCCCTTGTCACCGGCAACCGCGACCTTCTCAATGACCTGCTGAAAGTATGGTAACCCAAACCTTCCTTTTCCATGGAAGGTTTTCTTTTTACAAATTTTGCAAAGAAAAAAAGCGTCCCCTTCTTTGGAAAGGAACGCTTCTGATCGTAAGCAATTGAGATCAATTACATTACAGCGGTTGTGATTTTTTCGCACAGGTCAACCAATTCCTGTGCAGTGGAACCGAGCAGCTTGACAGAGGTATCGCCGCTTTGAATCAGCGAAGCGCCGCCTTCTACATTTGGAGTTTCGTCGATCATCGCACGGATCTTCTCCAAATCTGCCGCTTTGTCCCCCATATTGAAGAACAGCAGGTTTGCCATATGGGTGAAATTCTCGTACATCCCAAGGCTCTTCATGTCGATTTCCGCAGGGGTATAGCGGGCATTATCATTATAAATGAGCTTGCCGGCCTTGCGTACCCGGACGGTCGCATTATAATAACGGTATAAAAATTCCTCGCCATAGGCAATACGGCCGCCACAAAGCACTTCCATCAGGGACATTTGGGAGGTATCATCTTCCAATTCCACATCAATGGTGCTGTCGAACCCGGAATCATAAAACGGGATCGTCGGCAAAGGCGCGTATTTAAAGAACGCATTTTTCCCGACCTTAATTTTGCAATCGCGGCGCGCATTCCCACCGTCCATTTTGTGCAGCTTTTCGAACGACTGCGACAAAAGTTCCATACGGGCATTTTCATTGATATCAAAGGTCATTTCCTGCGTATCGCCTTTGAGGATTCCCGCCGAAGCAGTTTGCATGATGACCGTCATCAAATTCGGCTTGATATGGAACGGCTTCATGATTTTGAACGGCGAAGTAAAAAACACGTTGCTCAAATAGGACTTCCCATCCTTGTAATCTGCAGCCAGATTCAAGGTACAGGTTCTATAATATGAGTTTGGTGAAGTTGTCATCGTGCAGCTCCTTACTGTACGTCCTCAAAAAGAACATCACTTTTAATCCATTTAATTACATTGGCAATGCCATCCTTGCCTCTCACATTTGTGAACAGGAAGGGTTTATTGCCTCTCATTTTCTTGGAATCGCGTTCCATAACCTCAAGGCTCGCACCAACATAAGGGGCAAGGTCGATTTTGTTGATAACAAGCAGGTCAGAACGGGTGATGCCAGGGCCGCCTTTCCGCGGGATTTTGTCACCTTCGGCGACGTCGATAACAAAGATCGTCGCATCGACGAGTTCAGGGCTAAAGGTAGCGGAGAGGTTGTCGCCGCCGCTTTCGATGAACATGATCTCGATATCCGGGAATTTATTGGCAAGTTCATCAACCGCTTCAAGGTTCATGGAAGCGTCCTCACGGATCGCAGTATGGGGGCAACCGCCGGTTTCAACACCCATAATACGCTCGCGGGGCATAACGCTGTTTTTGGAAAGGAACTCGGCGTCTTCTTTGGTGTAGATGTCATTGGTGATGACACCGATGCTGTAAGAAGCAGCCATTTCACGGGTGAGAGCCTCGATCAAAGCAGTTTTACCAGAACCAACCGGACCGGCAACGCCAATTTTTTTATAAGCCATTGCTATTACCTCCAAAAATAAAATGATTGGGCATTAGGACATATAGAGTCTGGAATACAGGACTTCATGCTGCATACATCTGACATCAAAGCCAGGATTGGAAAGGCAGACATAGCTCTCGTCTAATGTCTGGAGCTTGTCCAAAGTTTCGGTAAAAATTTCATGACATTTCACCAAAATTTGTTGACCTTGGGTCTGGCTCAGAGGGATGGTCTTGACACAGCTGACCACCTTACCAGCAGTATTGGTGTAAAGGAAGGATTCCATGGCACGTCTCTGCTCAATGCCGACTGCCGCACAGAATACCCCATATGCGATTGCATGGGTAGGATTTTTTTCTTTTTCTGCATATTCCGTAAAAATATCAGAAACATAATCGACCTGCATACTGAGTACGGTCTTCACAAACCGGGAACCCAGCTTCTGAGCAGCGGCGCGGATTTCGACTGGGGACTTACTAGCTTCGACTAATTCCTCAAGGTCGAGGATTTTCTGGAGATCGCCTTTTTGGGCATACTCATAGGCAAGACGGGCCGGTAAAAGTTCGGAGTAGAGGAAGCTGTGTTGGATGCTGCTCTTCATAAATTCGAAGGCGGAATCCGCATCCTTGACGATATTCTTTTGGATATAGGTTTCCAGGCCATAGGAATGGGAATAGCCTCCGATGGGAAACTGGGCATCATTGACCTGTAACAGAATAAAAATTTGATTTTCGTTCATGTTGTCTCTCCGCTATCAATTTGTCCAGCGACTAAAGAAAGAAATTCCGCCATCATTTGTCGCTGAAAAATGATGGCGGTGTTTTCTTAAATATTAGTGCGTATGTGCGTTAATAGAGGACGATATGCTCTTCTTAAAGTTGAACTTCACAACTTTCCGCTCAACCTTAACGCCTAACTTTTCCATCAGCGCTTTAATCGGTAAATCCAGAGGGGTGATAAATTCCTGATCGGTATCCCCACGGAACAGAGTTGCATGTTTATTACCAATCTCGTAACAAACTTTAGCAACCATACGCGGATCGTCGACAGTGATGACCAACGCCTCACAAGGAGGGATATTAACTGCAACAGCAGTATCATTATCAAAATAGACTACATCATCTTGATTGAGTCCCCGGGTCAAAATGTCATTACCGAGTTGCAAGCCAATCGACTCGCCGGACTGCGTTATTTTTTTATGGAGTTTTTTGAAGGCATCATACCAATCAATGTCCACATAGTCAACCTTGCAGCCCTTAAACTTATCATCGCTAAGGGTACCTAAAATTTCTTCACTATACAACATTTGAATTCTCCTAAATGTTTTTGAAATAGGGAAGGAAGAGCGCCATCTTCCAATAATATATTCACATGACACCACTAATCAAACGGTAAAACCGTTTATGGTCAGAACAGCACCAACGCAAAGCAGTATAGACAAGCGGCCTCCAATTGGTTGGCCCACAGGGTGTCCAGAGAACTGCGCACATCTCGAAGGAACGAGAAGGCGGGGTGCGTCATAGAACCCCCATATATCAATGAAAAACTATGATCTAAACTTGAACAGGAACTAAGCGAAAAAACTTCCTTAGAATTAGAACAAGTTGTAGAGTTGGGTCAAAGGCAGGCTCTTCGCAACTTCACAGGTGAGAAGAACGCCGTCAGCTTTAACAACATAGGTTTCAGGATCAACGGTGATTTCTGGGGTAGCATCGTTGAACTTCATGTCTTTCTTACCGATATCGCGGCAACCCTTAACAGCTTCAAGTCTCTTTTTCAGGCCGTATTTCTCTTTGATGCCAGCCTCGAGGGAAGCTTTGGATACGAAGGTGATGCAGCTCTCATATTTAGCACTGCCATGAGCACCAAACATGTGTTTGTAGATGATTGGTTGAACGGTTGGGATGGATGCGTTAGCATCGCCCATTCTAGCAGCAGTAACAATACCGCCCTTGATGATGATTTCTGGTTTGATACCGAAGAATGCTGGGCTCCAGAGAACGAGGTCAGCAAATTTACCGGTTTCAACAGAACCAACAATGTGGGAAATACCCTGAGCGATCGCTGGGTTGATGGTGTACTTGGAAACGTATCTCTTCGCACGGAAGTTATCGTTACCTTCAGCATCCTCTGGGAGTTTGCCGCGTTGCTCTTTCATCTTGTGAGCAGCTTGCCAGGTACGAGTAATAACTTCAGCAGGACGACCCATAGCCTGGGAGTCAGAAGACATGATGGAGAATACGCCCATATCGTGGAGAACGTCTTCAGCCGCGATGGTTTCAGGACGGATTCTGGAATCTGCGAAAGCAACGTCTTCTGGGATTCTGTTATCCAAGTGATGGCAAACCATCAACATGTCGAGATGCTCGTCCAAGGTATTGATGGTGTAAGGCATGGTTGGGTTGGTGGAAGCAGGAAGGATGTTCGGGAACGCAGCAACTTTGATGATGTCAGGTGCGTGACCGCCGCCTGCGCCTTCTGTGTGGAAGGTATGCATAACTCTACCAGCAATAGCGTCGAGGGTGTCTTCAACGCAGCCAGCTTCGTTGAGTGTATCAGTATGGATAGCAACTTGAACATCATAGTCATCAGCAACAGTCAAGCAAGCGTCGATCGCTGCAGGAGTGGTACCCCAGTCTTCGTGGATCTTCATGCCAGCTGCACCAGCGAGAACTTGTTCTTCGTTCGGGCCATAAGCGGAGCAGTTGCCTTTACCATAGAAGAGGAGGTTCATTGGATACTCGTCGCCAGCTTTGAGCATCATTTTGATGTTCCAAGGACCAGGAGTACAAGTGGTAGCATTGGTACCATCGTTAGGACCAGTACCGCCGCCAGCCATGGTGGTGATACCACTGAAGAGAGAAGTATCAACCTGTTGTGGGCAGATCCAGTGGATGTGGGTGTCGATACCGCCGGCGGTAACGATCATGCCTTCACCAGCGAGAGCTTCGGTGGAAGCGCCAACAACCATGCCAGGAGTAACGCCATCCATGATATCTGGGTTACCAGCTTTACCGAGGCCTGCGATATAGCCGTCTTTGATACCGATATCAGCTTTGTAGATGCCGGTGTAGTCAAGGATAACGCAGTTGGTGATAACGAGGTCGAGTTCACCGTTGCCGCTCAAGTAGTTAACGGATTGACCCATGCCATCACGGAGAGTTTTACCGCCGCCGAATTTACATTCGTCGCCGTAAACGGTGTAGTCTTTCTCAACTTCGATAACCAAGTTTGTATCAGCCAAGCGAATCTTGTCGCCAACGGTTGGGCCGTACATCATGGTGTATTGCAATCCTGAAATTTTCATTTCTCATTTCCTCCTTATAAATAAAAGAAATTATTTTACAAAGCCTTTTTTCGCAGCTTTATCCATCGCAGTAGCGAGGTTAGCAGCAACAGCTTGGCCATTGGTCAAGTTGTTGAGGCCGAATACTCTCTTGGTGCCGCCGATTTCAACGAGAGTAACAACTTTCTCTTCGCCGGGCTCGAAACGAACAGCGTTGCCGGATGGAACATCCAGGCGATAGCCGAAAGCAGCAGCACGATCAAAGCTGAGCATTTTATTTACTTCAAAGAAGTGGAAATGAGAACCAACCTGTACAGGTCTGTCACCAACGTGTTTAACTTTAACTTGGATGGACTTTCTGCCTGCATTCAATTCGATTTCTCTCTCTAGTGGAATAACTTGTCCGATTTGCATTTCTGGTATCCCCTCTCTACAATTATTGAATTGGATTGTGAACGGTTACGAGTTTCGTACCATCCGGGAAGTTAGCCTCGATTTGTACATCGTGGATCATTTCGGCAACGCCTTCCATAACATCAGCCTTGGTCAGCATTTTGGTGCCGAGCTGCATCAACTCAACAACAGTTTTGCCATCTCTGGCCAGCTCGTGGAGTTCGGAGCTGATAAGACCCTTTGCTTCCACATAGTTCAGTTTTACGCCTCTGGCCTTTCTAGCTTTAGCCAGTTCGCCGATTTGATGCAGCTGCAACTTTTCGAGTTCTCTTGGTGTTAATTTCATTTCTGAGTAACCTCCTATTTCTGTCGAAAATTTTAAACAAAAAAACATTTCCCTATCACTGCTATGACAATAAAAATGTTTTTGTTTGCGAAATAATTAAGGACCTGTGAGCTACGATCACATTATACACTAAATCGCGGAGAATGTCAATAAATTCTTGGTGAAAAAACTGACAAAACATGTCAAAGTCAAGTTCCGCGAGCAAGGTGGATCTGGTAGGGTAGGAGAACAGCAAAAGCTTTCCAAAAATGAGGAAAGCGCAACCTCCTGCACCGCCATAAAATTTTCAATTGTCAGAGTGCAGCCAGCATCAAAAAAGCCTGATCGATACTCACTGACCGCAAAAGGCCCGTACGAAAACAGGCAACTTTATGACAAGCGGCACACAAACCTTTCGCGACACCGGGAAAAATCAGGAAAATCTCAAGATAGATCCCGGTGAAAAACACTCTTTTATGAAAAAGTATGGAAATCGTGCAGATGATTTTTTGCTGCGCTTTCATTGTAGTCCTTTTTAGTTTGTTTTTCAAGTTCTATTCAAAAGTTTGGCGTGCTTTTTGCTATTTTCTCTAATATCCACATATTTCAAACATTATTTTCATGCGTATACTACAAAGGTGACGTCTGATATCTCATGCCTGTTTTTGCACAAATACTTTCTGAAGAATCTTGTTGACAGAATTTTTCAATTTATCTGGATTAATTTGCAGCAAAACGGAATCTTCGGCCTGTTTTTTTATGGAATCAGCTTTGCTAATTTGTTCGCGGGCAAGCTCCATTTGTTCTTTGTACTGGCCCGAAAGCTGTAAAAGCTCGCCGGAAAACTGCTCATCCGTATCGGGCTGTACAGCTGCCTCATAGAAATCGAGGATGTGGTCGCTCTCGCGGGACGGCGAATATTCATGGGGCGCCGTGCTGTCAAACAGGCACAGGGAAAGGTCACGCACAACCACCAGATCAAGACTGTCGGGGTCAAAGGAACAATGGTAAATTTCTGTGCGGAACCCATTCCTCACAGCACGTTCCGCAAACTTTTTCAAAAACGTGGATTTACCGGTGCCGGGACGCCCCTTAATAAAGTACCGTTTTCCCATATCGTCGGTAAGGTTTTCGATGTAATCCACCGGGCCATGCTTCGTAGCAGCGCCAAAAAAGCGGTGGACCGCAGAGCCTTTCTGATTTTTGGTATGTGGGCCGAGCAGTTCAAGGATGGTGTCATTTGCAAACTGGTTCAGCTTGGCAAAATTCATGTGGGAAATGTAGATTTTTTCCCAGTCGTCATGGATCTTCTTGGCGTTTTGAAAATGCTTATGAGCCAGCACAAGAGATTCGCGGGTAGCCTGTACCGCTTCATCGTCCATCAGGCGGCTCAGGGTATACCCATAGTCGATGTACGCCGGAATATTAATCAGCCCGGAATGCAGCTGTGGCAGGATCACACCTTCTGGGCAGTTATCCAGACAATTGTGGATGACCTCCAACTGATACCCCTTTTCATCGGCTCGCGTGCAAATTTTCCCAATCATATCTTCCACCAGACTCCCGGGGTAATTATCCAGTTTTAGCAGAGGATTCAAAGCGCCAAAGTTGGACAGGAAAAAACTCCGAAACCCTTGGGAGCCATTCGTATTGACAAAATAATGGACTTCCTTGCTCATCAGAACACACCCTTTCCGAACCCCTGTATACATAGGGCTCTAAGACAGTATATGTGCGGGATTGGGAAACATGACGTGCTAGCGTTGTTTCTTTGGCAACAAAAAAGTATCTGAAAAACCTTCCAGATACCAAAAAACAAATTATTCCCGATAACGCAAGGCCCGGATCGAATTGAGGATCGCAAGCACAGCCACCCCAACATCAGCAAAGACCGCCAGCCACATATTGGCCAGCCCGCACGCACCCAGCACCAGCACCGCCGCCTTGATCGCCAAAGCAAACACGATATTTTCCCGTACAATCGCCAATGTTTTTTTGGCAATCCGCATCACAGTCGAGAGCTTTGATGGCTCATCCGTCATGATAACGACATCGGCAGCTTCGATGGCCGCATCGGAACCAAGCGCGCCCATCGCCACCCCAACATCAGCACGTGCAAGCACAGGGGCATCATTGATCCCGTCGCCGACAAACACCAGCTTGCCTTTCGAGGACTTCTCTCCTAACAGCCCTTCCACTTTCTCCACTTTATCAATCGGAAGCAGTTCGGCACATACTTCGTCTAAGCCCAGCTGTTTCGCAACAGCCTCGGCAGTATGGCGGTTGTCACCCGTGAGCATGACCGTCTTGCGAACCCCGCATTGCTTCAATGTTTGCAGGGCTGTGGCGGAATCCGGTTTGACTTCATCCGAAATGACGAGGTATCCAGCATACCTGCCATCCACCGCCACGTGTACAACCGTGCCCACGGTTTCCCCTTCGCTACATTCCACCTGTTGCTGGCGCATCAGTTTGGCGTTGCCGGCAAAAACCGTCCTGCCGTCCACGACTGCTTTGACCCCATGCCCGGCAATTTCCTCCACCTCATGCACATGACCTTCCTCCAGCGGTTTCCCATATGCCTTTTGCAGCGACAATGAAATTGGATGGCTGGAATTGCTTTCCGCATAGGCAGCCAGTTCCAAAAGAGCCTGATCGGTGATGCCCTGTGCATGGATACTGGTAACGGCAAAGGTGCCTTTGGTGAGGGTGCCCGTTTTGTCAAAGACTGCAATCTCCGTTTTTGCCATGGCTTCCAGATAATTGCTCCCTTTGACCAGCACTCCTGCCCGGGACGCCGCACCGATCCCGCCAAAGAAACCAAGCGGCACAGAAATGACCAACGCGCATGGGCACGAAATGACAAGGAAAGTCAGCGCGCGGGTGATCCAATCCATCCAGACAGTCCCATCGGAAATGCCAAGGATCATGGGAGGGATGACAGCCAGAAGGGCCGCGGAAATCACAACAACCGGGGTATAATATTTAGCAAATTTCGTGATGAAGTTTTCAGCATGGGCTTTTTTACTGCTCGCATTTTCGACCATATCGAGGATTTTCGAAACAGTCGATTCTTCAAACAGCTTTCCCACCTGAACCGTCAGCAGGCCGCTGGTATTGATACACCCGCTCAGGACTTCCTGCCCTGGGGCAATCTCCCGCGGCGCAGATTCCCCAGTCAAAGCGGAAGTGTCAAGCATGGAGTGCCCTTCGATCACCACGCCATCCAGCGGCACCCGTTCGCCCGGACGGACCACAATGGTTTCGCCCAGATCCACGTCATAGGGATCGACCCGGATGACGGCGCCATCCCGCTGGACATTCGCATAATCCGGGCGGATATCCATGAGGTCAGCGATGGATTTGCGCGACTTGTCCACTGCATAATCCTGAAACATTTCACCAACCTGGTAGAACATCATAACTGCAACGCCTTCCAGATATTCGCCCACGGCAAAGGCGCCAACCGTTGCAAGGCACATGAGGAAATTTTCATCAAAGACCTGCCCATGGCAAATATTGCGTACCGCGCGCCACAAAACATCTCCGCCCACGATCAGGTAAGCAAACAGGAACACACACAGCTGCGCCCACTGGTTGGCACTGGGGGCAATGTACGGCACCGACATCGCGAAACCGCCCATTACCATCCCAAGCAAAACCCGGGCAATCCCCTTTTTCATCTCTCCACCCCCTTTCTGAATCTTATGACCGGCCGCGCGGTTTGAGGACAACTTGCGGTTCCAGCTTTTTGATGATGCGCTGGGCCTCGCTGACCGCATGATCCATTTGGGTTTCGCTGGTTTCCAGAACCAGTTTTTTTGTCATGAAAGTAACCGCGGCCTGCACCCCATCGAGCTTGTTGAGCGAACGCTCAAGTTTTGCGGCACAGTTGGCGCAATCGAGATGTTCGAGTACAAATGTTTTTGTCATAACCATTCCTCCTGAAAATTATTCTTCAATATGCTCCAGACCCTGGTTGAGGATCGTGGTAACATGGGAATCAGCAAGCGAATAAAAGACCGTTTTGCCTTCCCTGCGGTACTTGACCAGTTTGGTCTGCTTGAGTACGCGCAGCTGGTGGGAAATCGCGGACTGGCTCATATTGAGCAGCTGCGCGATATCGCACACACACATTTCCGACTGGAACAATACGTATAAAATTTTGATGCGGGTCGAATCACCAAACACCTTAAATAACTCCGCCAGATCATACAGGACTTCTTCGTCTGGCATCTCCTCATACACCGACCGGACCACATCATCATGCGCGTGTATATAATCACACTGGTCGCTCTCCGGACATTCTTTGCTGCGGATTTCCTCATCCATCGTGAATCTCTCCTTTCAATATATGAACAACTTATCATATGTTCATTATAAGAAATCAAACAGGAAATGTCAAGAGGGCAACTGATTAAAATTTTTCAAAAAATAAAAAAAGCACACGTCCGGAACCGGGAGAGTTCCGCGTGTGCAAGGCTAAAAAATTATTGTGCCAAAAACGCCAGTACATTCAGGGGATCGGCGTCGGGTTTTACCTTCTCGGCCGCATATACAATCATGCCGCTTGGGTCAATGACACAGGTGGAACGTACCACGCCCATAGAGGTTTTGCCGCACATGGTTTTCTCGTGCCACACGTCATATGCAGTGATTGCTTCGAGTTCCGGGTCAGAGAGCAGCAAAAACGGCAAGTCATATTTGGCGATAAAATTCGTATGTGCCTTTTGGCTGTCCTTGCTGATGCCGATGACAACCACATCCTTTGCCGTAAACTCCGCGTGATGATCCCGGTAAGCACAAGCCTGTTTGCTGCACCCGGGGGTATTATCCTTGGGGTAAAAGTACAGGACAACGGTTTTGCCAGCAAAATCCGAAAGGGAAACTGGATTGCCGTCCTTGTCTGATAAGGTAAAATCTGGTGCTTTGGTTCCTGCTGCGAGCATAAAAACATCCTTTCTGAAACATCAATTTGTAATAATAGTACCGGTTTTCCCTGCAATGGCCTCTTTCGCCATGGCAAGGGAGGTAATGACCGCTTTGCCTTGGGGGTTAGAGCGTACAAACGACAAACAGGCTTCCACTTTGGGCAGCATACTGCCGGGCGCAAAATGCCCTTCCCCGATGTACCGCTCAGCCTCAGAGACCGTCATGGAAGAAAGCGCCTGCTGTTGTGGGGTATTGAAATGGATGCAGACTTTCTCCACCGCAGTGAGGATCACGAGCATGTCCGCTTTCAGATCCTGCGCGAGCTTTGCGCTGGACTTATCCTTATCAATGACCGCATCCACTCCCTGATATCCTTGTTCGGTTTCAATGACCGGGATGCCGCCGCCGCCTACCGTAATCACAATATTGCCCAGATCCACCAGCTGGCGGATCACCGAAAGCTCGACAATTTCCTTGGGAGCCGGCGATGCAACCACCCGCCGGTAACCGCGCCCTGCATCCTCCATGAAAACAAAGCCTTTTTCCTCGCTCTGACGCTGGGCATCCTCCTTGCTGTAAAAACGCCCAATGGGTTTCACGGGATGTGCAAAGGCTGGGTCATCCCTCTCGACAACAACCTGTGTAATCAGGCTGACCACCTCTTTGGGGACCCCGCGCTGCCGCATCTCCTGACGGATCGCCTGCTGCAAATGGTACCCAATATATCCCTGTGACATAGCCCCGCACTCCGGGAACGGCATATAAGGCATCTTGCTATCGTGTACAGACGCCAAATCCATGGCAAGGTTAATCATGCCAACCTGCGGGCCATTCCCATGTCCGACTGCCACTTCATAGCCATCCTGCATCAGGTCTGCCACCGTTTTGGCCGTATTTTTTACCAGCTCCAACTGTTCCTGCGGCGTATTTCCCAGCGCATTACCACCTAGTGCCAATACCAATCGTTTCGCCAAATTGATCCCTCCGAATTCTTGATTTTAGGAATGTCACCGGATGTTCTCGTCAACCGGCTTCAGGTTTTTTAAAGAAAGGTCTAAAATCGGTGCCGAATGGGTCAGCGCACCGCACGACACAAAATCCACCCCAATTTCCGCAATGGCTTTCAGGCGTTCTTTGGTCACATTTCCCGAACATTCCGTCTGGGCACGCCCGCCGACCCGCCTGACCGCTTCCCGCATGGTTTCCAGATCCATATTATCCAGCATGATAATATCTGCCCCAGCCTTTAACGCTTCCTCAAGCATGTCCAGCGATTCCACCTCAACCTCAATCTTGCGTACAAACGGCGCATAAGCACGCGCCATCTCTACCGCCTGACGAACCCCGCCTGCGGCTCCAATATGGTTATCTTTAATCAGGACGCCATCCGATAAATTATAACGGTGGTTTTTCCCGCCGCCTACGGTCACAGCATATTTTTCAAACCAGCGCATATTCGGCGTTGTTTTGCGGGTATCGAGCAGCTGCGTTTGGGAGCCTTCCAGTTCCTTCACCAGACTGCGTGTATACGTTGCAATCCCGCACATCCGCTGCAAATAGTTCAGCGCCACCCGCTCGCCCGACAGCAACGCCCGGATATCCCCGCGCACCACGGCCACCCGTTCGCCATTTTGGATCGTGTCACCATCTTGGAACGCCGCTTCTATGGTACAGGAGGCATCCAGCAGTGTAAACACACGGGTAAACACCTCCAGCCCAGCTAAAACGCCCGTTTCTTTACAGATTAAATCCGCTTGTCCCACACGTGCCTGTGGCATGACCGCATTGGTCGTCACATCTTCACTGGTAATATCCTCGCGCAAAGCGCGCAGCAGCTCCTCATCCAGATTAAGTTTCATGGTTACACCACTTATCATAAAAATCACGATCCTTCCGTTTGATTTCCTCCAGCACAACCCGGCGGTACTCCCGGTGCAGGGCTGGGATATCCCCATATGCCTGCAAGTCCACGAGCGGGAATGGCTGTTTGCTTTCCTGCCTGAGGTCTTTGCCGATCTGCACCGCCGCACGTTTGGCAAAAACTAAGCTTTCCAGCAGCGAATTGCTGGCTAACCGGTTCGACCCATGCACCCCGTTGCAGCTGGCCTCCCCCACTACATACAGACGGTCCATGGAGGACTTGCTTTGCAAATCCACTTGAATCCCTCCCATAAAATAATGCTGGGCGGGCGCAACCGGGACAGGCCCCTTGGTAATATCGTAGCCTTCCTCCATACATTTCTGATAGATATTGGGAAAACGCGACCGAATGGTTTCCACTCCCAAATGCGCCACGGACAGCTCCACATGGTCAGTATGGAATGTTTCCATTTCCTTGCGGATGGCCTGTGTGACAACGTCCCTCGGCAACAGCTCGTCCACAAAACGCTCCCCATCCGGGTTCAGAAGTACGGCGCCTTCCCCGCGCACGGATTCCGAAATTAAAAAACGGCGTCCCGGTTTTTTCGAGTACAGGACAGTGGGATGGATTTGTATGTAATGGATATTCTGCAAAGCGATCCCGTGTTTGAGGGCAATGGCGAGGCCGTCGCCAGTGATGTGCGGGAAATTGGTCGAGCTGGCAAACAACCCACCGATTCCGCCGGTCGCCAGCACCACGGTTTTGGCGGGAAGGGCTTGCAGCGCACCGTCCGGCCCCCGCAACACCCCGCCCATACACTGAACCGGATCACCCGCGCAGACCAAATCCAGCAGGGCAGTATGCTCAAGGATGGTAACATTTTCCCGTTCGCGTACCCTGGCAAGCAGCTTGCTGGTAATTTCCCGTCCGGTTACGTCTTTGTGGTACAAAATGCGGTTTTCCGAATGGCCGCCTTCGCGCGTATAGCAAACCCCTTCCCCGTCCTGCTCAAACTCTACCCCAAAGCGGATGAGATCCTCAATAATCTCCGGTGAATCGCGGATCATAATTTCTACGGCCTTTGCGTCATTTTCGTAATGCCCGGCTTTCATTGTGTCCTCAAAGTAACTCTCGTAATCCTCCGCACTTTTGAGCGTTGAGATGCCCCCCTGCGCCAAAAACGAATCACTTTCTTCGGCCTGCTCCTTGGTCACCATCAAAACCGATGTTTCCTTTGGGGTATGCAGCGCACAAAACAGTCCCGCCGCCCCGGTTCCTACGATCATAATATCCGGTTTTTTCAATCGGTTCGTCATCCCTTCCGAAACACCCTGACAGGTTTGTCGGGGCTTCTCTGGTCTTCTGTCATTCCAGTATCGCACACTCACACCCCATCTGTCAAGGGCACCGGGCATCTTTCGGCCCTCCTGCACATACCCTTAAAACAGGAAGAAAGGAGGCGTACCTTGGAACAAATCAATCAATGGGTCCAACCCATCCTCTGGGGCTGGCCGGTGCTTTCGATGATCCTGCTGGCGGGATTGTTCTTCACGGTACGGCTCCGGGGATTTCAACTGTTACACGCAAAACTATGGCTCCAAAAAACAATCGGCAGCCTGTTTTGCCAAAAGGCGCGGGACAAAAAACAAGCGGGGATCTCCCCCTTTCAGGCGCTGACAACGGCGCTGGCAGGGTCCATCGGCACAGGCAACATTGTTGGGGTAGCCACAGCGCTGACCTTAGGCGGGCCGGGAGCGATTTTCTGGATGTGGATATCGGCGCTGCTTGGAATGATGACAATTTTTGCAGAAACGGTTCTGGGGATGAAATACCGGCGCAAAGACGGACAAAACCGTTGGCTGGGAGGCGCGATGTACTATTTGGAGTACGGCCTCGGACGCAAGGGGCTGGCGGTCATGTTCGCAGGGGCATGTGTGATGGCGTCCATGGGGATGGGCAATCTGGCACAGTCCAATTCCATGGGCGCCGCCCTGCTACATGCGTTTGGCATCCAGCCTTGGATCACCGGGGTGGTCACAGCGGTCCTTTTAATGTTTGTTTTGATGGGCGGCATTGCTCGCATTGCCAAAGTAACCGAAAAAATTGTGCCAGCCATGTCGGTGTGCTATCTGTTGGCAGGGATGGCGATTCTGGCGGTATGCTGGAGAAGCCTTCCCCATGTGTTGGGAGAGATTTTGCTTGGAGCGTTTGACATCCGCGGCATGATGGGCGGCATGGGAGGCTATGGGATGCTGCGGGCCATGCGGCATGGGATTTCACGGGGGATCTTCACCAATGAAGCTGGGCTTGGCAGTTCGGTCATGGCGCATACAGCGGCGGAAACGGACGAACCAGTAGAACAGGGCATGTGGGGAATTTTTCAGGTATTTATTGACACCATTGTGGTGTGTACGATCACGGCATTGTGTATTTTATGCACAGGGGTACTGGACTCTGGCGCGGACGGCGCGGTACTGAGCGCGATGGCATTTGAGCATATTTTAGGAAAGTTCGGACCCATTCTGATTGCCGTATCTATTAGTTTTTTTGCCTTTGCCACTATGCTCGGCTGGTCGTATTACGGGGAGTGTGCCCTGCGGTATTTATGCGGGTTGACCCGTTTTAGTTTCCGGCACGCCCATGTGTTTTGCGGGTTTTACCGGTTTCTCTTTGCCTGTATGACCCTGTTAGGATGCCAGCTGGAGCTGCGCCTTGTGTGGGACGTATGTGACACGCTCAATGGGTGCATGGCGATCCCAAACCTGATTGCGTTATTTTTGCTCTCTGGAGAGGTGGTGCGGGAAACGCGGTCTTATTTACGGCGCAGATTAGAATAAAAGAAAAACAGCAGCTGTCCGGGGAAGGAACGGCTGCTGTTTGCTTTTTTCAGGGGCAATTGGTATAATGAGGAATTAGGAGTGATCTTTGGTTTTTAGCCCCATTTTCTTCTCTGTATGGAGAATGAGATTGAACAGGGAGGAAGAAAACAGGGGGAATTTTTCCGAGAGGATTTCCGGGGAAAGCACCGGGACTTTATCACGGTCCAAAGCCTTCACATCTCCCAAATCATCGCCAGTAGAAAGGCTGATTGCATGGGCCTCACTGAGAGCCTGCAAAGCGTTGGCCATACCCTGATAGAGTTTCGGGGAAGCGGCAAACATCCCCTGCGGGTTTTTGGGGTTAGCGGAATACAGGATACGGAACGTCTTATAGACACTGGCGGAAAGATAGGAAGAAAGCTCCACCGTCAGACCCTTGTGGTTACAGTCCTGCAAAATGGTATAAATGATATTCAGGGAATTGGAGATTAGCTTTTTATTGAGGATAGGCAGCAGGCTGATGGCACCGGTATTTTCTTTGGCAGAGGGGTCAGAATCGGGGATTTCATCGACTGTAATGGTTTCGCCAGTACGGTTGGGGGAACGGCCTAAAAGGTAGTCGCAGGACACGCCATAAAAATCAGCGATTTTCACCAGAAACTCCAGACCACATTCCCGGATACCTTTTTCATAATGGGAAAGCAGGGCTTGGGAAATTTCCAATTGCTCAGCTGCCTTTTTCTGACTGAGTCCCTGTTCTTTCCGCAATAAGGTAATAATTCTGGGAAAATTCTGATTCATCGCTCCATGCCCCCTGCCGAACCTGCTGTTATTTTAACGTATTGTAAATTATATAATAAATACAACCATTTGTAAAGCACCATATCTCGTATTTTGTCGAAGAAAGGGACCAATGATTATGAAATCTTACACCATCCACCTGATCCGCCACGGCATCACCCAAGGCAACCTGCTGGGCCAATATATTGGGATTACAGATTCTCCTCTTGCACCAGAGGGTATCAAACAGCTGCAAATACAGAGCCAGCAAGCCGCCTATCCACACGCGCAAGGCTATTACAGCTCGCCTTTGAGCCGCTGTGTGGATACACTGAAATTGCTGTACCCCGACGCCTCCCCCACCATCATTGACGATTTCCGGGAATGTGATTTCGGACGCTGGGAGGGCAAAAACGCCCAGGACCTGCAAAATGATGCAGATTTTATCGAGTGGATGCAGCAGGGTGGGCAAATGGCAGCGCCGGGCGGGGAATCGAGCGCAAAATTTATCCAGCGTACCTGTATGGCGTTTGAAAAGCTCGTGGAATCCATGCTGCGAAGCGGCCAGACTTCAGCGGTAGTAGTGGCGCATGGCGGCACGTTAATGGCAATCTTGTCGGCATACGGCCTGCCCCGCGCACCGTTTTATGACTGGATGACAGACCCAGGCTGCGGGTATTCGCTGCGGATCACACCGGGGTTCTGGATGCGTTCCATGGTGGCGGAGGTTTATGAAACGATCCCGCCGCGGCCAAAGGAATCACAGCGCACCCCCAATGTCATTGACTTTGCCCGGGAAGCCGCCAAACGCGCCTATGACCCAGACAAACAAACGGAAACATGAAGGAGGCACCTGTGAAAAAAGTAAAAATTTCGGTGATGAAAACCGCCTGTTATGAAGATTTGATCGAAAAATATGAAAATCCAATCACACACGCCTGTGATATGAAGGTCGGGCAGACTTTTATTGCCAATGGCTGGCAGAAACCAGAGGGCCTGTGTGACAGCGCATGGGAAAGCATGTCGGCCTTTGTGATGGCGCTTGCCCATGGCGGGGAGGATTTTTATGACGGCTGGATGAAAAACAAAAAATCAGCTATGATTTCCTGCAATGATGGGTTTCGTCCTGTCAGCTTTTTGCTGGAAACGTTAGAGATGGATGCAGAATGACAAATTCGCTCCCAGCCCAAAACACCCTTGACAAACGGTTTGCGATATGGGTATAATAGAAAAGACAATTTGTATAGACCCCGGTGTGATAGGCCGGGGCGCCCAAAAGACTGTGAAAGGAATAAGACAACCGTAAGGGACCCAAAGAGAGCCAGCGGGTGGTGTAAGCTGGCGGCCCTGCGGTTGTGGATTGCTCATCCTGGAGTCTCCGGCCCGAAGCGCACGCCTAAGGCCGGACGCAGCAGCAGCGTTACTGGCTGAAGCCTTGTTAGAGGCTGCTGAAAGGATCATGTGGGAATTTTGATTTCCATATGGTTAAATGAGGGTGGTACCGCGGATATTGATTCGCCCCGGCATAGCACATCAGGTGCTGTGGCCGGGGTTTTTCCTTTTGGGCGCGGTCAAACAAGCTGAATCCATCATAGATACAAAGGAGAGAACACGATGAAACAAGGATTTGAAAAGTACCAGCCATTCCAGCCCGTGAACCTTCCGGACCGGAAATGGCCCAATCACGTGATCGAAAAAGCGCCCATCTGGTGCAGCGTCGATCTGCGCGACGGCAATCAGGCTCTGGTCAACCCCATGAATCTGGATGAAAAATTATTGTTTTTTAAAACTTTGGTAGACATTGGTTTTAAAGAAATTGAAGTCGGGTTCCCGTCGGCGTCGGAAACGGAATATGAGATCCTGCGCGCCCTCATTGACCGCAACCTGATCCCGGATGATGTAACCATTCAGGTGCTGGTACAGGCCCGCGAGCATTTGATCCGCAAAACCTTTGAGGCAATCCGCGGGGCAAAAAATGTCATCATCCATTTTTACAATTCCACCTCCACCCTGCAACGCAAAGTGGTGTTCCGCACCGATATGCAAGGGGTCGTGGACATTGCCGTAGAAGGTGCGCGCCTGATCCGCCAGCTGACCGAAGCGGAGGTTGCAAAGAGCGGCGCAAATATCCGTTATGAATATTCGCCGGAAAGCTTTTCGGGCACCGAAATGGACAACGCGGTTTTGATCTGCCAGCGCGTACTGGAAGAACTGGGCGCTACCCCGGAAAAGAAAGTGATTTTGAACCTGCCCAATACGGTCGAGATGTCCACCCCGAATACCCATGCGGATCAGATCGAGTATTTCTGCCGCCACCTTAAGGGGCGTGACAGCGCAATTATCAGCCTGCATCCCCACAACGACCGCGGAACCGCCACCGCTGCCACAGAGCTTGGCCTGATGGCTGGGGCTGACCGCGTGGAAGGTACGCTCTTTGGCAACGGCGAACGCACTGGCAACGCAGATATTATGAATGTAGCCATGAATATGTACAGCCAGGGGATTGACCCAAAACTCGATTTCTCGAACATGAAAAAAATCCGGGAAGTGTACGAATCGTGTACGGAAATGAAGGTTGGGGAACGCCACCCTTATGCTGGCGAGCTGGTCTTTACCGCCTTTTCCGGCTCTCATCAGGACGCCATCAAGAAGGGGCTGGACTACTCCAAAGAACACGACAGCGAATATTGGGAAATCCCCTATCTGCCGCTCGACCCTGCTGATGTGGGGCGCGATTATGAACCCATTATCCGCATTAACAGCCAGTCTGGAAAAGGCGGTGCAGCCTTCATTATGCAGCAGAATTTCGGGTATCAGCTGCCCAAGGGTATGCAGCCGGAATTTGGCGCAACCGTCAAGGCAGCATGCGACGCAGCCGGGCGGGAAATCCAGCCGGATGAAATCTTCGCGCTGTTTGAGAAGGAATACCTCTTGCTGCGTAAGCCTTACCATTTGAAAAGCTATAAACTCAATGAGGAAAATGATGTGGACGCGCATACGGTCGTACACTTTGAAGGGAACCTCCGGTTCCACCACGAGGACCACACCATTCAAGGCAACGGCAACGGGCCCATTGATGCGTTCTTTAACGCCCTGCGTACCATCGGTGTGACAGACTACCAGTTCAATTCCTATCAGGAACATGCCGTTTCGCTTGGCGCAGACTCCAAAGCGATCTCCTATATTCAGCTCAGTGCGCCAGACGGTTCTGCGGTCTATGGCGTGGGGCTGGACCATAACATCAGCTTAGCCTCGATCAAGGGGATTATCTGTGCGATTAACCGTTGGGAAAACCAGCATCAGGCATCTATCTAAAAGAAAGGACGATTAGGATGAAACATTTTACCATTACTGTATTAAAAGGCGATGGCATTGGACCGGAAATTGTCGATCAGGCCACAAAAGTACTCGACCGGGCTGCGGATAAATTTGGCTTTACCGTCACCTACCAACGTGCCCTTCTGGGCGGCGAAGCCATCGACGCCACCGGCAATCCCCTGCCGCAGGAAACCATTGATGCGTGTAAGGCATCCGATGCTGTTCTGCTTGGTGCTGTTGGCGGTCCGAAGTGGGATACCCTGCCAGGGGACCAACGTCCGGAAAAGGGACTGCTTGGAATCCGCAGCGCACTGGGGCTGTTTGCGAACCTGCGCCCCGCTGTGATTTTTGAAGCCCTGCGGGATGCCTCCCCGATCAAACAGGAAATCATTGGCGACAGCATGGATTTGATGGTCGTACGCGAGCTGACGGGTGGGATTTATTTTGGTGACCGCGGCCGCGAAACCAACCATGGCGTCGAATCCGCTTACGATACCGAACGCTATTCCCTGCCCGAGATCGAACGCATTGCGCGGGTTGCGTTTGACCTTGCGGAGAAACGCGGCAAAAAGCTGTGCAGTGTTGACAAAGCCAATGTATTGGAATCCTCGCGCCTTTGGAGGGAGACTGTAGCACGGATTGCAAAGGAATATCCACAGGTGGAAGTGTCCAATATGTATGTGGATAACTGTGCCATGCAGCTGGTACGCAATCCCGGCCAGTTTGACGTGCTACTGACATCCAACATTTTTGGCGACATTCTTTCCGATGAGGCCTCGATGATTAGCGGCTCGATTGGGATGCTCGCTTCGGCCAGCCTTGGGGAAAACCAGTTCGGGCTGTATGAGCCGATCCATGGCTCTGCCCCCGACATCGCCGGTACTGGCAAAGCCAACCCCTTGGCAACCATCCTTTCCGTTTCCATGATGCTCAAATATACCCTCAACCTCCCGGAAGCTGCCAAGGCAATTGAAGACGCTGTTTCGAAAGCGCTCTCACAGGCACGCACCCCGGATATCCGTACCGAAGGGCTGCGGGAAGTGACCTGTGAGCAAATGGGCGATCTGGTTTGCGAACTGCTGTAAGGCTGTCATGAGGCGTCGCAAGGAACCCATTAAAACCTCCGGCCCCCTCTGCCTGACCTTTACAAAAGGACTGCGGGATGGTTTGCCCATTTGCCTTGGTTACCTGTCGGTATCGTTCACGTTTGGGATGATGGTGGTGCAGCATGACCTGCCTGCGTGGATCGCCATGCTGATTTCCATGACAAACCTCACCTCGGCCGGGCAATTTGCCGGTACTGACCTGATTATCCAGGGGGCAATGTATGTGGAGGTAGCTGTCACCACATTTGTCATCAATATCCGTTATATGCTCATGTCGCTGTCGCTCTCGCAAAAGGTGGAGGCGAAAATGTCCACCTTCCAGCGCCTGATTTTATCCTTTGGCATTACCGACGAGGTATTTGCGGTAGCCATGCAGCAAAAGGAGGCGGTCAATTCCCGGTATTTTGCCGGGCTGATTGTCACCCCGTATTGCGGCTGGGCACTCGGTACGCTCCTTGGCGCAACCGCAACCAGCTTTTTACCCCTTTCCGTACGCACCGCATTGGGTATCGCCATTTACGGGATGTTCCTTGCCATCCTCATCCCGCCCGCGCGCAAATCCAAAGCTATCCTGCTTGTCATTGCGATTGCAGCTATCATCCGGTGCGGGTTTGCTTGGATTCCCGTATTAAACCAGCTATCCAGCGGATGGGTCATTATTATTTGTGCGGTAATCGCCGCGGCGTTTGCGGCATGGCGGTTCCCCTTGCGGGAGGAGGAAACATGAACTATACACGGATTCTCATTTGTATCCTGATTATGGCGGTGGTGACGTACCTGCCCCGTATGCTTCCTTTGACCATTTTCCGCAAAAAAATCCAGAACCAATTCCTCAAATCGTTCCTTGCGTATGTCCCATATGCGGTACTCGCCGCCATGACTTTCCCGGAAATCCTTTCTTCTACCGGGAACCTCATTTCCGGTTTGATCGGCCTTGCTACTGCAATCATCCTCGCATTTTTCAACCGGGGATTGCTGGTGGTAGCATTGGGATCGGCAGGGGCGGTATTCGCAGCCGAACAGGTCATGCGATGGATCGGGGTGGGGTAAAAGAATCCCAGTTTGGAGGGACGTATGAAAAATTTATCGGATTTGGCTACCATCAAAAAACTGCTTACCCGTCATGGATTCCAGTTTTCCAAAGCGCTCGGGCAAAATTTCCTGATTGACCCGTCGGTTTGCCCGCGCATGGCACAGGAATGTGGCGTAAACGCCCAAAGCGGCGTTCTGGAAATCGGCCCGGGATTCGGGGTGCTGACACAGGAATTGGCAGCGCGTGCCAAAAAGGTGGTAGCGGTCGAGCTGGACCACCGTCTGCCGGCTGTGCTTGCGGAAACGTTAGAAGGCTTTGAGAATGTGACGGTACTCAACGAGGATGTCCTCAAATTGGATTTGCCCGCACTGATTCGGGAACAGTTCCCGGATATGCCGGTATTCGTGTGCGCGAACCTCCCCTACTATATTACTTCCCCTGTGATTATGAAACTGCTGGAGGAACGCCTTCCCGTACAGTCGATTACGGTGATGGTGCAAAAGGAAGCCGCAGTACGCATTTGCGCACAGCCCGGAAAGCGGCAATGCGGGGCAGTGAGTGTGGCGGTACAATATTACGCGCAGCCCGATTTGCTGTTCGACGTGCCGCGGGATTCCTTCTATCCCGCGCCCAATGTTGACTCCGCTGTGATCCGGCTCACGGTGCGGGACAGCCCCCCGATTGCGCTCGGAAACGCTAGGGAAGGGGATTTCTTCCGGCTGATCCGGGCTGCCTTTGGGCAACGGCGCAAAACCATTTTAAACGCGCTTTCCGGTGGCCTGCAAATGGAAAAAGCATGCCTTACAAAATGTCTGGAGCAGTCCAAAATCCCCACAAATGCCCGTGCCGAACAGCTCACGATGGAACAGTTTGGCACGTTATGCCGCACGTTATTTCAGGAGGAACCATGAAGAATATTCAAATTGCCATCCTTTGCTTTTTAGCTGGCTTTGCCCTTGCTGTGATCTCGATGGTACTCGGGCCTCTCGGATGGGTAACAGCCTGCATTGCCAGTGCTGTGGTGGCTGCGGCGCTGAGCCTGACCGCCCTGTTTTTCGCATTGCGCGCCCACAGGGATGTCCACCAGCCCCATAAATAAACAGGTACGCCTGCTTCGGATGCTTTCCGGCAGGCGTTTTGTTTTGTCAGAATGACGGTTTCTGTGGACAAATCGTCATTCTTTCCGGACGATTGTATAAAAATTTTATTTTGCCATGCCAAACCCTTTGTTTTATGTTAAGATAGGAGAATGAAAACTACCATCCTGCGGGATGTCTTTTATGGAGGAAGTATGATTACAGTAAGTAATGTTGGGCTGTCGTTCAGCGGCACCCCGCTTTTTTCAGATGTCAACCTGATGTTTACCCCCGGGAACTGTTATGGTGTCATTGGCGCAAACGGTGCTGGGAAATCCACGTTTTTAAAGATTTTGTCCGGCGAACTCGAACCGTCCAAAGGGGAAATTTCCATTGACCCCAAATTACGGATGTCTGTCCTCAAGCAGGACCACTTTGCCTATGAACCCTTTACCGTGTTTGAAACCATCCTGCAAGGCAACGCCCGTTTATATGAGGTTCTCAAGCAGAAAGATGAATTATACTCCAAAGAGGAGTTCACCGAGGAGGACGGGCATCTCGCAGCCGAGCTGGAAGCGGAATTTGCCGAAATGAACGGCTGGGAAGCGGAAACCGAAGCCGGGAAATTGTTACAGGGACTGGGGCTGGATAACGCCCTGTTATATTCTGTCATGGAGTCGCTGACGGAAGCGGAAAAAGTAAAGGTCCTGTTAGCCCGCGCGCTCTTTGGACAACCCGATATTATCCTGCTCGACGAGCCGACCAATGGTTTGGATATCAAGTCGATCAACTGGCTTGAGGACTTTTTGATGGATTATCTGGGCACTGTGATTGTCGTATCGCATGACCGCCATTTTCTAAATAATGTGTGTACCCATATTGTCGATATTGACTTCACAAAAATTAAACTCTATGTGGGCAACTATGACTTCTGGTATGAATCCAGCCAGCTGATCCAGCGGATGCTGCGGGATCAGAATAAGAAAAAAGAAGATAAAATCAAGGAACTGCAAAGCTTTATCCAACGCTTCTCTGCCAATAAATCCAAATCCAAGCAGGCGACGTCACGGAAAAAACTGCTCGATAAGATTACCGTGGAGGAAATGCCCGCTTCCACCCGCCGTTACCCATACGTTGGCTTTCAGATGGACCGTGAGCCCGGCAAAGAAATCCTGTCGGTGGAGGGCATCAGCAAGACGATTGACGGTGTCAAACTGCTTAATCAGGTATCGTTCCGGGTTAATAAAGGCGATAAAATTGCTTTTGTGGGCGAAAACGAGCATGCCAATACTGCTCTTTTTAAAATCCTGATGGGGGAACTGGAACCCGATGAAGGCACGTTTAAATGGGGCGTCAGTACCAGCCAGTCCTACTTCCCGAAAGACAATTCTGAATATTTCAACGGCTGCGACCTAAGTATCCTCAAATGGCTCGAGCAGTATTCCAAGGACACAACCGAAACGTATTTGCGCGGGTTTCTGGGCAAGATGCTCTTTTCCGGCGATGAGGTCTCCAAACCCGTCCATGTGCTTTCGGGCGGCGAGAAGGTACGCTGTATGCTCTCGCGCATGATGATGTTTGGCTCAAACGTGCTGGTACTGGACCAGCCCACCAACCATCTCGACCTTGAATCCATTACCGCGGTCAATAACGGTATGATTGATTTTAAAGGGGTTCTGCTGTTTGCCTCCCACGACCACCAGTTTATCCAAACCATTGCCAACCGCATTATCGAAATTACGCCAGACGGCCTCATCGACCGCATGACCACTTTTGATGAATATTTGGAAATGAACCTCTCCTGATCTCAAAAATATTTCTGAACAATATGCCTTGATTCTTCCCTTTCTTATGGTATAATGAATGTGACAAGGAAAATTTGTGTTGTCAGAAACTTGGGCACAGGCAGAGAAAACAGATGTGGCTGTGCAAAATGGAGGTAAACGAAATGGCTAAATATGAACTTACAAAGCAGCTCGAAACAGGAAATGCTGTGATAGACGCAGAACACCGGGAACTGTTTAAGGCGGTCAACAATTTGGTGGACGCTTGCAGCGCAGGTAAGGGGCGTGCTGCGATTGAGGGTACGATGAAATTTCTGAATGATTATGTGGAGAAGCATTTTTCACATGAGGAACAGCTCCAGCAGAAGAGCCGCTATCCCGGAATGGCGGCCCATAAAGTATTTCATGAAAAATACAAGCAGACGCTCAAAGAAATCACATCCAGCATCTCACAATCTGG
Source organism: uncultured Eubacteriales bacterium (assembly GCA_949741605.1). Classification (GTDB taxonomy): domain Bacteria; phylum Bacillota; class Clostridia; order Oscillospirales; family Acutalibacteraceae; genus UMGS1071. The sequence continues at coordinate 27,505 of CATJNB010000112.1, forward strand.
TCCTACCATTGCAGGGCTGGGAAAACTTAATGGGCATATCGGTGTCCTGATCGCACATATCAACACAGAGGATAAAAGACTGGGGGCCTTTTTAAATAATCAGAAGGCATAGGCTTGCAAAGCAAAGTGTTATCCAAACCAGCAAAATAATCCTGATACATCATGATTGTTGTGAGGGGATCTGTTTTGTCATCCCCTATCCTGCGTGAAAAGCTACCTGTGAAAAGGTAGCTTTTTTATTTTTTGTCTGCAAAACTTACTTTCTCTCTAAAAATTCCGTACCAGTAGAATCTTAACAAAAATGGGTCTTAAAAATCAGGAATATAGTGGCAAAAACTATCAATATTTTTTTCATTCATTATTTTGTTGGGAATATATTGACATGTGCCTTTGAAAATGTTACCATGGCTGAAATAGACAATTTTCTCCCTTTTAAAAAATATGTTTAATTCTTTTAGAAAATATAAGGAGACGAGTCCCATGGTATAACATTCGTTTGTAACGGTCTATTAGGCGCAGGAGTGCTTCCGACTTAGGATCGGAACGGTTTCAGATAGGAGTTTTAGTAATGAATCAAAAATGTGTAAAACAAGTAGTCGCCATTGCCCTGATTGCTGCTATGGCAGTAGCAATGCCATTGTCGGTCAGCGCAATGGAACCTGCTGTACTGGCGAATACGCAACAAGTACGTGCAGGCAAAACTTATTATGTAAGCAATTCAGGCAGGGGCGATGGTACTTCTGCCAGCCGGCCCGGTGATTTTGAGGCTATTTTGAAAAAAGTACAGGACGGCGATACCATTGTGGTCCAGGGGATCGTAGCCGACCGTTCGCAAACGTCTTTGGTCATACAGAAAGCCATTACCATCCGTGGGGAAGGCAAGGATGCGTATTTGAGCGCGCGTTCGGGGAAAATAGAATTGGGCGCAGATGTTACGCTGGAAAACCTCAATCTGCATTTCGGCCATTATCCCACCAATCTGTTGGATATGGGGTCTGCCGAACAACGTCAGGAAGTTGGCATTTACGCCAGCGGTCATAACCTTACCATGAACCGTGTGCGGATTGCCGTATTCGATACCGGACACCGCATTCTGCCCTCCATCGTGGGCGGGAGTATGCCGGGGACTACCTTGAAAACAACAGGTAACAAATCGGTGATCCATTTGAATGATCCAGATGGAGAACTCAATGTACGGTATATTTATGGTTCGGTTGGCGCATCGGGGATTTCCGGGTTGCAAAAAGGAAAGACGGAAACACCATTATGGGATGGTGAAGTAGAAGTAAAACTAACCGGCAAGCCGACAGTGTATGGGACGGCTCATGTGGATCGATACAGCAACAGTACAAACACAGTGGTTGAGCAGGAGCGTACCATGGGCGTGATTAGCCGGGGCGCAGGCGTAACATCTTTGAAGGTTACTGTGGAAAACAGCACAGGGCTCGGGCCAAGTGTGGGGCAGATTGACGGAGCGGAAAGCGTGCGCTATACCCATGCGGGTGCTGTGCTGCCGGATATGAAGAATGTAGAGCAGCTTTCCTTAGAAGGCGGATCATACCGGGTGAAACACGCGAATATGCAGGTCGAAAACCTTACTATTCAAGGCGGAGCTCTCTTAGATCTGACGCACAATCCCCAAACCACTTTGACAGGGAATTTTGTCAGTACGGGCAAGAGCTCCCTGCGTATGGGCTGGAAGAGTGGATTTACGATTAACGGGACAGTCAATAGCACGAATACCATGGTTGATATTTTGAGCGGCGCATTTCCGGGGCATACCTATATCACGGCAGCATCGGGACTAACCGACACCAGCTTTATCAATAGTGACGCTACGATACGGGCAATCGTGGATGGGAATGCATGGAAATTCCCGGATGAGCAAGCCGATGAGCACGTTTTAACTTCTTTTGAATTTGCTAATGATGCTAGGGCGGTATTTCGAGTGTCAGAGTTTAATCTTATAGAAGAGACACCTAATAATTTTGTCGTTCCAGAGGTTATTATTGCTACCTTAAAAGGTTACGATGAGCAGGCAGCAGAAATGCAGATTTCTCAGATGGATTGGGATTTTCCTGATTGGAGTGAGCCTTCCTATGATAATGAAAACAGTACAGTTGTACGTGATGCAGACGGGAAGATTTCCCATATTGAAGTTTTCTGGGATGAGCAAAAGCAACACTTATTGCTAATACCTTGTGGAGAGATCGGTTGTGACATTCCAGGAGACGATCATACTGTGAAACCCGGTACCTATACCATCAAATTCCGAGGAAAACATGGTCAGACATTCCCAGATTATGTCTTTCAAGTGGTGGATGGAGACTCAACAACGCCGCCTGTCATCGATGCCCAAGATGTGCTGCTAACGCCTGAAATGTTGTCCTTGCAGGTGGGTGGTACTAAGAAACTGACGGCGACCGTCACCCCGAGCAATGCCC
>CATJNB010000113.1 GCA_949741605.1 uncultured Eubacteriales bacterium
CCAAAACTCAGGAAGGGAGCCGAAAGATTCCGGGGGAATGTTTCGGCGTGGGGAACCCTAGTGAGGGGTTCCCCAGAGTGCCTGAACGGTGAGTGAAGGCACTTTTCCTCCATATTGGCGTGTTGCCAGAAAGAAAAAGAAAAGCAATCAGGAAATGGGTTCGTTTCCTGATTGCTTCTTTTTTTCTCCGTCAGAAGATCGTCCCGCCGTGCTGCCGCACGAGCGTAGCACGGATTTTTTTGATCTGCGATCTTTTTATTGTTTCGTTTTGTTTTCTTTATTGAGTTGGGTCATTGCCCTTGCATGGGGCTTTGCCCCCCGCACCCCCCCAACCTTTTGTAAAAGGTTGACGAAAACTTTATTCGCCTGCGGCGCTATCCCCATCCACAAGCAGGGAAAGGACACGGATCATATTCCTGCGTGTCTGGATATCCTGCTGTAAGCTCGCACGGTAATCCTCCTTGGCCTCACTGCCAAACAAATTCGACTGGTCATACTCTGGCGAATGAATCCATTCCCAATTGATGAGCATTTGATCCAAAGTGCGGGAAAGGTAGGAAAGCAAATTACCGTCAAACCGGCCGGTTTGGCCATCGACAGGGAAGGGAAGAAAGGAAATCCCGGAGGAAGCAGTGGACAGGTGCATACTGGCGCAGTCATGGGCGGAAAGGACCCCCAGATGGGTCAGGTCAGACAAAAGGTTATAGTAGTCTTGCGCCGTGAGATGGTCAAGGTCATATTTGGCGCGCAGTTCTAAAATTTTCTGTTCCGAAAGCTCCTGATCCCCCGTAGAATCCCAGTTAATCGTTTTGCCGGTGTCAATGGGGATCTGCCCGCCGTTGCCGATAAAGACAGCTAAGGTCTGGTCGGTCCAGCAGATGCCGCGCACACTGCGGGACGTAGAGGTTGGCGAAGGCACCTGCATGGCCATGCTCTGGTAGATCGCCTGCGGCGACCATACCTGTTCCACGGCTTCGGATGGCAAAAGCTCCTCTTTTTGTGCTGCATTGGGATCGCTGAGCTTACGCATCATTTTGGAAAAGGCGGTGCTCACCGCTTCCGTACGCTGCACAGTCGTGGACTGGTTAAGAAGGGTTGGGTCCAGATTTTGGATTCCCTGATTTCTGATTTCCATGATGTCTGCTCCTTCGGCATATGCGGCAATTACTCGGCCTTGTACACAAATGAGAAATTCTGGTCATACTCGTACAGCGAAGCATATACTTCCCTGGCACGGTCGCGGTAGAAATTCATCACATCCACCGCGCTCTGTACGTGGCCCATGGTGCCGCCTGTTTCCTGTGCTTTTTGTACGATCTCGTCCAGACGCCCCTGTGATTCGGTCTGCCATTTTGCCTGCTGTTTCTCGATCTCCCCCTGATCCTCATTGGGCGCAACGGTCAGCAGCTTTTGGTAGCCGCTCTCGATTTCTTTTTTCCAGCTATCCGCAAACTCATTGGCAATCCGCACCATTTCGGTATTGGAAACCGCCTGGTCAAAAGCCTCCTGATACGCCGTATCAATGGGGTTGTTCTTAAAATACGTTTCAAAATCTGCCGCCGCTGCCTGCGAGGAACCCGCACTGGAAACCTCAGACGACATCACCTGCGGCACAGAGGATACCGGCCCGGACTGGGTCTGTTCGGAACAGCCTGCAAAGACAGACAGCATCACGGCAGCCGCCGCACCAAGGCCAAAGAAAAGATGTTTTTTCATACGTTGTACTCCCTTCATCCAGCCGGCTGGCTGGCACTCCCGCCCAGTGCGGGAACTTTATTCATAACGTTTATAAACCGGATACCCCAAACAGCATCCCAGCAAAGCCACACACGCATACCCGGCGGCATACAGCAGATAAACCGGGCTGTAAAACAGCACAGACGCCGGCAAAAACAGGGCGCCCATTACCAGCGGGAACCAAATACGCAAACCAAAACGGATGGCATATAACAGGGAAAAAATAAAACAGTAAATGGGGTTAATCAGGAGAAGCAGCGCCATCGGCAGGATCCCAAAGGAAAAGAAAAACGGGAACAGGTAATAAATGATGGCGCCAAGGCAAAGGATCAGGATTGCAAATTTATGACGGCGTCGCACAGGGAAATCCCTCCTTTTTAGGGGGCTGGGTCAGCGGGGGACGGGTCAGACGCAGGCTTTTGGGATGGCTCCTGCTGCGTTTCTTCCTGACTGTCGGGCTGCGGGTCTTCGGACTCCGGCTCCTCGTGCGGGGCCTGCGCGATGGTTACAACCTTACTGTCGGAACCAATCCGCATGAGCAGCACGCCCTTGCTGGGCCTTGCACAAAGCCGGATGGAATCTGCCTGAATCCGGATAATGACCCCGTCAGACGAAATCATAATGATATCATCCTGCAGGTCCACCACCCGGATGGCCGCTACATGGCCATATTTCTCTACATGGTAGTTAATCAGCCCCTTGCCGCCGCGCGACTGGGTACGGTAATCTTCCATCGGGGAAAGCCTGCCGTAGCCAGTTTCGGAAACGGTCAGCACAAGGCCGTTTGCATCAAGCGGCGCCATGCCCACCACGCAGTCATCCGGGCGCAGTGTGATCGCCTTGACGCCGCGTGCCACACGCCCCATGGGACGCGCATCGGATTCATGGAACCGGATCGCCATGCCATTTCGCGTGGCAAGCAGCAGCTCGGTATTGCCGTTTGTCAGGCACACCCATGCAAGCTCATCCTCATCCGCAAGGTCAATGGCGCGCACCCCGATTTTCCGCACATTGCGGTACGCCGACAATTCCGTACGCTTGATGATCCCCTGCCGTGTCACCATGACAAGGTAGCTTTCCTCGTCATCGAACTCCGGCACCCGGATCATGGAAGTCACCCGTTCCTCAGGCGAAAGCTGCAAGAGGTTTGCAATGTTCATGCCCTTGCTGGTACGGCTGCCTTCGGGCACCTCATAGCATTTCAGGCGGTACGTGCGGCCCTGGTTCGTAAAGAACATCACATAATCGTGGCTGTTAATGACGAACATTTCCGCTGCGACGTCCTCATCCCGGCGCGACATCCCGGAAATCCCGCGCCCGCCGCGCCGCTGGGTTTTGTAGGTGTCCATCTTCTGGCGTTTGACATAGCCGAAATCTGTGAGCGTCAGGACACATTCTTCTTTGGGGATCAGATCCTCAATATCCATTTCGCCGCTAATGGCAGCAATTTCGGTGCGCCGCTCGTCGGAGAACTTTGCGCGTACTGCCATGGCCTCATCCTTGACAATCGCAAGCAAACGTCCGGGGCTGGCTAAAATATCGCGGTAATCGGAAATTTTCAGCCCCAAAGCTTCCAGTTCCTCCTCAATTTTCTGGCGTTCCAAACCGGTCAGGCGGCCAAGCTGCATTTGCACAATGGCCTGTGCCTGCACGTCATCAAACCCAAACCGCTCCATGAGCGCCTGCCTGCCCTCGGGGATGGATTTGGCTGCCCGCAGCATGGCAATGACTTCATCAATAAAGTCGAGCGCAATTTTCAGGCCCTCTAAAATATGCGCGCGTTCTTCGGCTTTGTGCAGGTCAAACTGCGTGCGCCGCGTCACAACGTCCACCTGGAAATCAATATACTGCTGGAGCATCTCAAGCAGGGTCAGGGTTTTCGGCTCGCCGTCCACAATCGCCAGCATAATCACCCCAAAGGTGGTTTGCATCTGCGTGTAGGAAAACAGCTGGTTTAACACCACCTGCGGGGAGGCGTCGCGCTTGACATCAATGACCATATACATGCCGTCGCGGTCCGAATGGTCCTCAATATTGGAAATGCCTTCCACACGTTTGTCCTTGACCAGCTCGGCAATGCTCTCGTGCAGGCGCGCCTTATTGACCTGATACGGCAGCTCCGTAATCACAATCTGGAACCGCCCGTTTTTGGTTTCCACAATCTCGGTGCGCGCCCGTACGGTAATCCGTCCGCGGCCCGTAGCATACGCGGCCCGGATGCCGCTTCTGCCCATGATAATCCCGGCAGTGGGGAAGTCGGGGCCTTTGATATGTTCCATGATTTCATCGAGCGTAGCGTCGGGGTGATCAATCAGGGCGCACATCCCGTCGATGACTTCGCCCATATTGTGCGGCGGGATATTGGTCGCCATACCGACTGCAATCCCCGTAGAGCCATTGACAAGAAGGTTCGGGAAGCGCGACGGTAACACCGTCGGCTCCTGCAAACGGTCGTCGTAGTTATTTTTAAAATCCACGGTTTCCTTGTCAATATCTGCAAGCATTTCCATGGCCATTTTGCTCATGCGGGCCTCGGTATAACGGTAAGCCGCCGGGGGATCGCCGTCCACCGAGCCAAAGTTGCCATGCCCGTCTACGAGCATATACCGCAGCGAAAAGTCCTGCGCCAGACGCACCAGCGCATCATACACCGAGCTGTCGCCATGCGGGTGGTACCGCCCCAAAACAGCGCCAACCGTATCGGCACATTTGCGGTACGCCTTTTCCGGGTACAGCGTATTTTCAAACATCGTATATAAAATCCGGCGGTGTACGGGCTTTAACCCATCCCGCACATCCGGCAGCGCGCGCGACACAATGACAGACATGGAATAATCCAAAAAGGATTTTTCCATTTCCTTACGGATCTCCACATTTTTGATGCGCTCATAACCGCCAGCATCCGTCTGGGCAGCCTTATCCTTTGCTTCATATTCTTGCATTTATCGAACACCTTCTTGTTTATATTTTTCGTTCATCACGCGCTTGAGATGCTGCTGCAAACGCTGCTGTTCCTCCTTTGTGAGCGTGCGCTTTGGCACAAAATGCAGCTCCCCGGCCCCGATATCCAGCAAAATCACATGGCTGTCCTCATACACCCCGGACAGCATCGCATAGGGGAGCGTTGCACAGTACCGCTCGGAATCCACTGTGACCTGCTGCTCGGAAAACCCGATCCGGTAGGTCTTTTGGGGTGCGGTTTCCCACATGGCCGTGATCCTGCGGTGGATGAGATACGGGTACAGGGTATCGTAATACAGCCCCACCGCAACACTCAGGAGCATCAGCAGCGCGCAGGCTGTTTTGGCGGCTGTGCCGGGGAAAAAACAGGCCCCGCAAATCCCCAGAATCAGAAAGCACAGCCCCATGCCGCGGCACAGCATCACCTCCCAGCGGCGAAGCTGGGCACGGCTGAGCGCGCGTTTCCACTCGTAAAAATCCTGCTTTGTCACAAGGAACGTCACTTCTACTGGCTGCATCCCTTCTCTATCCTCCCCGGTAACGGACCGCTAACGTCTTTTTCAAAAACCTGCTCAAGGTTTCCATGGCCGGCGCGTCCATGGCCTTTTTGGGGATAACCAGAAGCGGTTTTTCCAAGTCCCCCCGGAGTACATAATACTGCCTGTTTTCATAGCACCGGTCCACATCCGTCCAATGGGCACAGATGCGTTCATACTCGTTTTCCCATTCAAAACGGTCCTCGAACACGCGCATCGTATATGGCAGGGACAACGTGCGGTTCGTCTGATACATCCAGCCGCCGCGGCTCTTGACCATAGACGGCACGAGCCAGCCAAACAGCCCGGCCAAAAACACAAAAAAACCAATGCCGCAAACCGGCGCCCACACGCTTCCCAAATACAGGGAGCAAGTGGGGATCATCGTGGCGCATAAGGCGGCCCCGGTCAGGCAAAGCCCGGCCTGTACCCGCGGCAGGTGCAGGGGGGATACCAGCTTTCTTGCCAGATAATACCCCATCTCAAAATCCCGCCGCTGTACCGTAGCCCGGATTTCCAGCAGCGCCTGCTGTGATGTTCCCATTTGTTTCCCCCCCTTATCAAGCAGGATGCGTGTTAAGCGTTTTCCCGGCGGGTGCCCGCCAAAATACGGGCCTGCACATCGCTGAGCCGGTGCGGCTCCACACACCGCAGCGGCAGGACGGTCAGCTCGGCCTCGTCGGTGTGCAGGACCAGAAGGTTGTCATATTCTTCACAAAGGACACTGCCGTCCAGCGGGATGTCCCAGCGTTCGTCGCCGTGCCCCATGCGGATCTCCTGCGGGTAGACTTCCATTTCGATTTCCTGCTTGTGCGCCCATTTGATCGCCTGGGTACGCAGGGAAAAATACGGCGTTGCCCACACCAGCCCGATGAGCCCCGCGCTGACAATCGTAAAAATCATAGCATTGACGTCATTATTGAGCATCCATGTCAGGCCAAACAAAATGGTCATCAGCCCAAGCACAGCGGTTTCAATTTTGGCTTTCATCATGGCTTTTTTATAAAATCTGGTGCGCCGCAGCACATGGTGGACTTCTTCGGTTTTTAACTGGTACTCTATGCGGATTCCGGTTTCTATTTCTTCAAATTCTTCTTCTTCCCCGGTTGCCACCAGATCGGATTCCGAACCATCCCACGTTACGGGCGCGGCCTGCGGTACCGTTTCCTTGCCATCCTCATCGGTATATTTTTTCATGTTTTGTCCCATCCATCCTTGCTAAAAATCACAACCATTACACATCCAGATTCTGCACATAACGCGCATTGCGTTCAATAAATTCACGCCTGGGCTCGACCTTGTCGCCCATCAGGATGGTAAAAATTTCATCTGCCTGTGCGGCATCCTCCATCTCCACGCGGAGCATGGTGCGTGTTTCGGGGTTCATGGTGGTTTCCCAGAGCTGGTCGGAATCCATCTCACCCAGACCCTTGTAACGCTGGATGTCATATTTGCCGTTGATCTGCGCCACAATCGCATCCCGCTGCGGGTCGTCAAAGGCATAGCGGTGGTCGTTTTTGCCCTTGGAAATGCGGTACAGGGGCGGCTGGGCAATATAGATATTGCCGTTTTCCACCAGCGGGCGCATAAAACGGAAGAAGAAAGTCAGGAGCAGCGTGCGGATATGGCTGCCATCGACGTCGGCATCCGCCATAATAATAATCTTGCCATAGCGCAGCTTGGAGAGGTCAAACTCATCGCCAATGCCGCACCCGAGCGCCGCCACAACCGGCATGAGCTTCTCGTTGCCATACACTTTATCCAAACGTGCCTTTTCCACGTTGAGCATCTTGCCCCAAAGCGGCAGGATCGCCTGAAACTGGCGGTTACGCCCGCCCTTTGCCGAGCCTCCCGCCGAGTCGCCTTCCACGATGTAGATTTCCGTTTCCTCGGGGTTCCTCGACTGGCAGTCCGCCAGCTTGCCGGGCAAGCCAGCCCCTTCCAAAACGGATTTCCTTCTGACCATGTCGCGGGCTTTGCGGGCCGCCTCCCTTGCCCGGGACGCCGCCAGCGCCTTCTCAAAAATAGCTTTGGCATTGGCGGGGTTTTCCTCGAGATACGTGGCGAGCTTATCACTGATCAGGCCGCTGACTAAACTGCTGATCTCGGAGTTGCCAAGGCGGGCTTTGGTCTGCCCCTCAAACTGCGCTTCCTTGAGCTTGACGCTGATAATCACCGTCAGCCCTTCGCGCACATCATCGCCAGTGAGGTTTTTGTCGTTTTCCTTGAGGATGTTGTATTTGCGTGCATAATCGTTCATGACCCTTGTCAGCGCACGCTTAAAGCCGTCCTCATGCGTACCGCCATCGGTGGTATGGATATTATTCGCAAAGGATAAAATGAGTTCATTATAACTATCTGTATATTGCATGGCGATCTCTGCCATGGCGTTATCATCGGCGGCCGTGGCGGAAAAGCCAATCACATCCGGGTGGATAATCCCGACCGCTTTCTTTTTATTGATGTACTCGACAAAGCTGCGGATACCGCCTTCATAATGGAACGAATCCTCACGCGGGTTTTCGGGGTCGCGCTGGTCGCTGAGCCGGATGTGGATGCCGGCATTTAAAAAGGCCTGTTCCCGCAGACGGGTTTTCAGGGTATCGTAGTCATAGTCCAGCCCCTCTTTAAAAATCTCGGGGTCTGCGCGGAACCGTACTACCGTACCGCTCTCGGAGGTGTCACCGATTTTTTGCAGGTCGGTGACGATATTGCCGCGTTCAAAACGCTGCGTATAAATGCTGCCTTCTTTATAGATTTCGATTTCGAGCCATTGGGAAAGCGCGTTGACAACCGAAGCGCCCACCCCATGCAGGCCGCCGGATACTTTATAGCCGCCGCCGCCGAATTTTCCGCCGGCATGCAGCACGGTATAGACCACGGTTGCCGCGGGGATGCCCATTTTCGGGTGGATGCCAACTGGGATACCGCGCCCGTTGTCGCTCACGCAAATGACATTATCTGGAAGGATCGACACCTGGATCGTATCGCAAAACCCTGCTAAGGCTTCGTCAATCCCGTTATCGACAATCTCATACACCAGATGGTGCAGGCCGCGCGGGCCGGTCGAACCAATATACATCCCGGGACGTTTCCGCACAGCCTCCAGCCCTTCCAGCACTTGGATCTGGTTTTCATCATAATTGCTGGCCGGATCGGTCATCTGGGCCATATCAGAATACTCTTCGTTAATATCCTGATTTAATATACTTTCCGTATTCAACAAACTGCCTCCGATCTTCATCCTAACGTGGATGGAAACATAAATTGATCCATTCCGTTTCATAACAAATTGTTTAAAAAATAAGAGAATATACAAATCGTAATCAAAAGATTCTCTGCCCTATCTTCATCATAGGAAAAAAATAACCAGTTTAAACATCTTATTTATCCTGATAGCCGCTGAAATCCCGCGGGGCGCGCTTGCCAAACTCCGCTGTATCAAAGAGGTTTGGCCTGGCATTAGGCCCATTTGGGGAACGGGGAGCCGCAGGGCGGTTGGTCTGCACCGGGCGGCCGGTGGGTGCGGGGCGGCCAGTTGCCGGGGGATTTGCCGGACGCTGCCCCGGCTGGCTGCGCGGCACAGAAGCCGGCGGCATGGAAGGGTACAGGTTTGGCTTTGGGGAACGCGCCGGGCTTTGCTGGGACGCCGCCGGCGGACGCACGTTCTGCGGGGTGCGGTACTGCGGTGGGCGCGAAGCCGGATGCGAATAAGGCGAAAGCGGCTCCCGTTTCTGCGGTGGCGGCGGCGTATGCGGGGCTGGCCGTGCGCCTTTGGCTTGCAGGGGCGGCGTCTGGGGCTGCTGTGCAGTGGGACGCTGGGTGGGGGCTACCCGGGGCAGCTGCCGTTGCTGGCGGCCCTGCTGGCGGTTTTTGAGCCGCTCGGGTTTGGGGGCGGTTTCGGGCACCTTTTCCAGACGTACCAGAAAAGGCGCGAGCAGCGTAAACAGCAAAAACGGCGCCACGATCAAAGAGATGGCCCAAAGCGGCACCTTCCCGTTTGCAAACAGGAAAATCAAAAATACAGCAAGGCTGATCCCAACCGCGAGAATCCCGAAGATGGGGGTTTTGCGGTCTGCCAGTACATTCGAGAAATGAAAGCACGACGGGCAGCGGTATTCCCCTTTGGTTTTATAGAGCCATGCCACAAAAGGGTTCAGCCGTCTGCCGCAGTAGGGGCACACCGGCAAGCCGAACGACGGCTGGTCATAGGAATCTTGTTTCATACAGGAGCCTCCTTAGCGGGGAACGCAGCCCCCAGTTTGGTACGTTTGAAAAGCGTGGACGGGGAAAGCTGGCAAAGGTATACCGTCGCCTCGTTTTCCCCTCTGGAACACACCACAAACGATTTGGGCAGTTCCATGGAAACATTGACCACCCGCCCAGCCTTTTCCGCTTTGGAAAGGTAAGCGCGGGTAATCTGCGAAACCGTAGAATTTTCAAGGTCAAAAATACCAATCAGGTCACGCGTGTGGATGACGGTATCCTGTCCGAGATGCAAATACATAACGTTTAATCACACCTTGTAGGTTGGTAGGTCCGGCTCCGGGATTGCCGGGGAAATAACCCCGGCCTGTACATGGAACGAGGAACCATGCCCGAGGTTCTGGATGCTGTTGGGGTCGCAGCACGTTAAAAAGACCTGGCGGTTTTTCAGATGGTTCAACAGGAAATCCTGCCGCCCGGCATCCAGTTCACTGAGCACATCGTCAAGGAAAATCACCGGCGGCTCCCCGCAGAGCTGCTCGAGCGCCTGCGCCTCGGCGAGCTTGACGGCCAGCACAATCGACCGCTGCTGCCCCTGTGAACCAAACAGGCGCGCCGATATCCCATCCACACGCAGGTCAAGGTCATCGCGGTGGGGGCCTGCGGCCGTATAGCCAAACGCCAAGTCCGAATTGCGCGCACTGACAATGGCCTGATAAAAGTCGGCTTCGGAAAACGGCTTTTCCGGGTCGTGGCGCATGGACGAAAGGTACGAAACCGAAAGCTGTTCCCTGCCGCGCGAAATCCCATGGTACATCTCCTGCACCGGCTGTGCAATCAGCGAAAGGTACTCCTGCCGCTGCCGGATCAGGTACGAACCATATAAGGAAAGCTTGTGGTCCCAAATATCCAGCGTATCCAAAAGCTCGGGATGGCGCGGGATATCCTTTAACAGGGAATTGCGCTGCTGGAGCGTGCGCTGATAGAGCGCAAACTGCCTGGCATACGCCGGCCGGCTCTGGCACAACGCCGTATCCAGAAACGCGCGCCGCTGGGAGGGGCCTCCCTTGACAAACGCAAGATGCTCCGGGGAGAACAGCACCGCACAGAACGTGCCCACCAAAGACACCGCCGAACGCTGGGCAATCCCGTTGATCGACACCTGACGCTTACCATTAGCCACACAAAGCGATGCAGCCTGCTCGCGTTCCTGCGCGAAAAACTGCAAATCCAGCGTGCATGAGCTGCTGGCAAATTCGATCAGATCGCTGTCCTTGACCCCCCGGAAGGAATGGCCGCCCGTAAACAGCCACATGGCTTCCAGAAGGTTTGTTTTCCCCTGTGCGTTCTGGCCGTACAGCACATTCATACAGGGGTGCGGCGAAAAGTTGCCGGCCTTCAGGTTGCGGAAATGCTGGCACGAAAACTGTAAAATCTTCAACGCTTGGCAACCTCATAATGAAAGGCTTCAAAATCCACACAGTCGCCCGCACGCAGTTTTTTCCCGCGCATCGTGCAAACTTCCCCATTGACTTTGACCAGGCCGTCCTGAATCACCATCTTTGCCTGGCCGCCCGTCGATAACGCGCCCATGAATTTCAACAGATGGTCCAGCCGGATAAAATCCGTTTCAATTGGGACTATCATACGATCAACCGCCTTTCCAAACCAATCTGAACCTGCCAGATCGGGTATCTTCTTATTATATCATAAAAGTGGCAGGGATGCCCAGAGAAAAAAGAGGAATTTTTTGAAAACCTTTTAAAGATCCGACTTGAGGCGGACCGGCAAAACCAGGAACAGAAAATCCTCCCCCTGCTTTGGCCGGACAATCATGGGCTGGATGGGGGAATTGAGCAGAATCCGCACTTCATCGGACTCCGAAAAACGCAGGGCATCCAATAGGTACCGGTTATTGAACCCCATCTCCACCGGGCTGCCCGAAACCGATGCTTCAAACTGGTCATTGGCACGCCCGATGGGGGTCGAGCAGGAAATTTTCACACAAGGCTCCTCAAACACGCAGCGCACCGGGCTTTTCAAGCGGTCCGTAATCAACAGGGACACGCGTTCGACACTCTCCAGAAAGGTACGGGTTTTCACGACAATTTCCGTGGAGTGGGACGCCGGGACCGCAGACTGGTAATCCAAGAACTCGCCTTCCAGCAAACGGGAAATGATGGTATAGCGGTCAATGGAAAACAAAATATGGCGGCCGCTGATCTGGATGGACAGGGGGGTCTCCTCGTCTTTGAGCAGGCGCAGCAGCTCCGAGAGGGTCTTGCCCGGCACAACAAAGGACGTATTCAAATCGCACGACACCGATTCCTGGCGCACGGCAAGGCGGTAGCCATCCACGGAAACGAGCTTGAGCACATGGTCGGAAAGCTCAAACAGCGTGCCGGTATGGATGGGTTTGGCGTCGGTTTCCGCTACGGCGAAAATAGTCTGGCGCACCATGCTCCTCAAAAGGGCCTGCGGCAGGTCAATGGACTGGTCGCTGTGGACGTTGGGCAGGTCGGGGTATTCCTCGGAAGGGATCCCCGCAATGGAAAACTGGGCCGGCCCGCTGACAATGGACGTGACCAGCTTGGCATCGGAGGCAATCTCGACCGTATCGCCGGGCAGGCGGCGGACGATATCGGAAAACAGTTTTGCGCTCAGGACCAGGGAACCCGGCTCTTCAATTTGACCTTCCAATACGGTGGTCATACCAAGCTCCAAATCATAGCCGCACAGTTCGACGCCGGAGGATTTGGCCCGCAGGAAGATCCCCTCCAGCGCAGGGATTGACGATTTTGTTGACACTGCCCGTTGAATATTGGTCACTGCTTCGACGAGCAAGGCTTTGTTACAGGAAAATTTCATAGAATCACCCATTTTGATAAGATATAGAGAGGATAGGTTAGGTATAATTTAGAATTAGTAGTAGGGGGGCCTGAAAAGTGGAAAGAAGGCCAAGACCCCAGAAGGGATGCGTTTTCCACCGGGTTTCCACTTGTGCAAACGCGGTTAGGAGTTTGGGCAGAAAAAAGCATGGACAAAAAGTTTTAGACGGTCATGTGGAAAACTCTGTGGGGAAAGTGGAAAAGATGTGAAATCTTCTAACAGGCAAAAAATGCCTCTCAAAAAAAGAAAAACAGCTTTTCCAGAAGAAATTGTGGAATGTGGAAAAAAGATTCCACTTGTTTTTAAAGAATTAAAAAAGAGAAAAAAAGAAAGCGCAGCAAAGCGGTTGGACAGACCAGTCTGGGGAAAACAGGCTGTTTTCTCCACAAAAGCGTGCTAACGTTCGATCTGTCTGGAAAAAACAGGAAAAAGAAAGTTTCCACCATGGCATGTTTTAGCGGTCGCGGATATTTTTGATAATATCTTCGACCGTTGCTTTAATTTTGGGGTCTTTCTTCATATTTTTGTCAACCTGCTGGGTAGCGTATACCATGGTCGAATGGTCGCGCCCGCCAAACTCCTTGCCAATGGACGCCAGCGGCAGCTGGGTAATCTCGCGCACCACATACACGGCAATCTGGCGTGCCGAGGAAATATTGGCCGAACGCTTGGCCGAACGGATATCCTCTGCCGTGGTGCCAAAGGTGCGTGCCACTTCTTCAATGATTTTCTCAATGGTCAGCGGGGCTGGCTGGCTGTTGTTGATGATATCGCTGATAGCCGCCTGCGCGGTATTGATGCTGGGGATGTCGCCGTCGAGCAGATAGTATGCCTGCATTTTCTTAACGGCGCCTTCGAGCTGGCGGATATTATTTTTCAGCTTGCTGGCAATGTATTCGGCAACTTCATCCGGCATATGCAGCTCGAGCAGTTCGGCCTTGCGCTTAATGATGGCAAGGCGCGTTTCAAATTCCGGGGGCTGGATGTCCGCTGTCAGGCCCCACTCAAAACGGGTCAGCAGGCGTTCCTCGAGCGTAGCAATGTCCTTGGGCGGACGGTCGGAGGTCAGGACAATCTGTTTTTTGGCTTCATAGAGGGTATTGAAGGTATGGAAAAATTCCTCCTGCGTGGATTCCTTTCCCGCGATAAACTGGATATCGTCCACCAGCAGCACATCGGATTTGCGGTATTTCTGGCGGAAATCGGCGGTTGTGCCCTGCCGGATGGATTCGATGAGTTCATTGGTAAAGTCGTCGCCCTTGATGTAGTTGATGCTCATATTGGGGTTTTTCTTGGAAATCTCGGCGCAGATGGCATAGAGCAGGTGGGTTTTGCCAAGGCCGGAGTTGCCGTAGATAAACAGGGGGTTATAGAGCTTTGCGGGGTTGGTGGCAACGGCCATGGAAGCGGCGTGGGCAAATTTGTTGGAGGGGCCGACAATGTAGGTTTCAAAGGTAAAATCATAATCATCGCGTTTGGTTTCGGGTTCTTTCTGAACCGTCTGTTTGCCGGCCTGTCCCTCGGTGACAAATTCCAAACGGAACTGCGAGCCAAGCACCGCACAGGTTGCTTTATTGAGCAGGTCGGCGTAGGAGCTTAGGATAATATTCTGGTGGAACTGGGTGGGGACCTTCAGGGTCATAACTTGGTGTTCAAAATCCAGGGAAATCGGCTCAATGCGGCGGATCCAGGTATCATAAGCGACTTCGCTGATATTGCTTTCCGACTTGCAGTAATTGCAAATCAGGTTCCAGGCATCGGTAAAGGATTCCATTTTGACCTCCTGACAAAAATTTTACAGATGGC
>CATJNB010000114.1 GCA_949741605.1 uncultured Eubacteriales bacterium
AAAATATTTTTTCGCCCGGTTTAAAATCGGACATACTCCACGGAAAAACCAGCCTTTTGGCCGCAACCTCCCGCTTCAACGCATATCTATTGCAGTCTTGCCTGATTATCATACCATATCCCACAAAAAATTGCAAGTATCTTTTCGAAAAATCTTTTGCAAAAATCGCGCCCGCAACAAAAAAGCACCCGGAAACCAAACGGTTTCCTGAGTGCTTCTTTTAGAGAAAGCTGCGCCAAATGGTATTCATTTTCATAAAGGGAGCCAATTCTGGATAATTCAGCTTGAGTTCCACATGATCCCCAAGGGCATGGGGCACACGGAAACTGACTGCAATATATTTCTCTGTAAAAAACATCGGGTTCTGATACAAAGACGCAAGGATGCGCTCTTTAGTCAGATATTTTTTCAGATCATCTGACCCCTGATCCCGCACCGCTTCCAGGAAAACATCCGCCATACCTTCCTCAATAAATAAAGAGTTCTGCATGGTGACCTCCGTCTGTTCCGGGGAAAGCTCACTGCCTTCGTCCAGGTAACAGTTGACCGTATCAAACAGCTCCACAGGCTCGGCATCGCCAATGGTATATTTGGTACGGATCATGACACTGATAAACTGATGGTTACGGTAAGCAAAATCACTCGTCACAGTAACCGTCACCGGGACAGCCTCGCCGGACTGGGCGTCAAGCTGGGGCTGGTAGCCAAGCGTATCCGCCAAACGGAACGCCCGTTGCTTGAGCAGAAGGTTTACCTTGGAATAAGCATGATCCTTGTCACCTAAAATACGCAAATAGCTAATGTCATATTTTTTACCCCCCTGTTCCCAAACGTAGGGCAAACGCTGTACCCCATAAGCGTAGCCGTCCGAGGGGTCGGACTCGGGATAGCTGCCGATAGCACTGTTTGTACCAGACACCGTACTGGACGGTTGGGAAGGCACAAAACTGGATACCGCATTGGAGGACGGTGTGGAACTGATCTGTGAGGACGCCTGTACTGGAACGCTGGAATCCGCCGGAAGGAGCGGGTCGATGGAACAGGCGGTCAAAGCGGCCATAGCGGTCACAAACAGGGCGCCGAATGTGAGAATGGATTTTTTCATGATTGCGAATCACCTCATTGATACAGAAAGAACTTGGTATTAGTATGTTCGATCTGTAAAAACACTATCCGAACATTAATAAGCTTTGCCCCAGTACACCATGGATTTGGCAGGTTTCCCACAGCATACACAGGTATCGGCAATCGTCTCCTGTTCAAACGGCATACAACGGGAAGTCAAACCTGCCTGCTCGCGGATGGCTTCTTCACAGGCAAGCTCCCCGCACCACATTGCTTTCACCAAGCCGGGCTTGTTGTCGGCAATCTCTTTGAGTTCGTCCATGGTTGTTGCGGTATACGTCATTTCCTGCCGGCGGGAAAACGCCTTCTCGTAAATACCCTGACGCACACATGCCAACTGCTCGGTGATAGCCTGTTCCAGCTGGTCGAGCGGCACAAAAATTTTCTCACGGTCATGGCGGCGTACTAAGACGCACTGCCCTTTCTCGATATCCTTTGGCCCAATCTCCAGCCGCAGCGGCACGCCCTTCATTTCATACTGGGCAAACTTCCAGCCGGGGCTTTGGTCGGAATCATCGATCCGCACACGGAATGTTTTTTTCAGGCGTTCCTGTAATTCCCGCGCCTTCTCCAGCACACCGGGTTTATGCTGGGCAATGGGCAGGACGATCACCTGAATCGGCGCAATGGCAGGCGGCAGTACAAGACCGTCGTTATCGCCGTGGGTCATGATGATCCCGCCGATGATCCGGGTGGACATCCCCCAAGAGGTCTGGTGCGGATAGGCAGATTGGTTATTGCGGTCCTGGAACGTGATGTCAAACGCACGGGCAAACCCATCGCCAAAGTAGTGGCTTGTCCCGGACTGCAACGCTTTGCCATCGTGCATCATAGCCTCAATGGTATACGTCGCCTCGGCTCCGGCAAACTGTTCCTTTTCGGTTTTCTGCCCTTTCACCACTGGGATTGCCAGCTCGTTTTCACAAAAATCCGCATACACTTTGAGCATCTGTTCGGTTTCGGCTTTCGCTTCCTGTGCGGTTTCGTGCATGGTGTGGCCTTCCTGCCAATGGAATTCTACGGACCGCAAAAATGGCCTTGTCGTCTTTTCCCAGCGCACCACGGAACACCATTGGTTATATAATTTTGGCAGGTCACGGTAAGAATGGATCACACGGGAATAGTAATCGCAAAACAGCGTTTCGGAAGTCGGGCGCACACAAAGGCGTTCCTGTAATGTTTCCTCCCCGCCATGGGTCACCCACGCCACCTCGGGCGCAAACCCCTCGACATGGTCCTTTTCTTTTTGCAGCAGGCTTTCCGGGATAAACAAAGGCATAGAAACATTCTCATGGCCAAGCTCCTTAAAACGGGCGTCAAGAATGGCCTGGATATTTTCCCAGATGGCAAAGCCGTAAGGCTGGATTACCATGCAGCCGCGCACACTGCTATAATCCATAAGCTCGGCCTTCTTAACGATATCGGTATACCACTTTGCGAAGTCCTCCTCCATGGGGGTAATGGCCTCGACCAGTTTTTTCTGTCCGGCTTTTTCTGACATTCTGTAAATCTCCTTTTTGCATCTATTTTCAGGGCAAACATTCCATCTTTTTTTGGCAAACCAAAAAAGGTTCGTCTTTATTATAAGGCGCATCGGGACACATTGCAACTAAAAATGCGAAATTCCTGCAAACAGAAAAGGAAAAAAAGACGCCATGCAGAAATACTCCGCACGGCGAATTGGGACAAAAACCCTCACAATCAGGAATTAGCCTCGATGTACTTGACCAAATCCCCAACGGTTTTAATGTTCTCGATTTCCCCATCCGGGATCTCGATTTCAAACTCATCCTCAATGGACATCAGCAGATCGACAACATCGAGGGAATCGGCGCCGAGATCCTCCGCCACGACGGTCTCCATGGTGATGGAATCTTCCTCCACATCAAACTGTTCACTGAGAATCGCTTTTACTTTTTCGAATACCATTCTAACATCCTCCTAAAAAATTTGTAAAAAATAAAACAAAGCAAAAGTGGCAGGTGTGGACAAACGAACCTGAAATATGTTACAATTTTCCACAGTTGAAACGATTGGAAGGAAAGGGCTTCCAAGTTTCCCTATGGCATATCTTATTAGCAAACGAAGTATTTGTCAATATCATTTTGAAGTTTTTTTTTATTCTTTTCAAAAAATGCCGAAAAAACCCAGCAAAAAAAGGATCAAAAAAGGTAGGGGATGTTATGTCACTGAAAGAAATCCGGCAAAAAATCGACGAAATTGACGCACAATTACTGCCCTTATTTGTGCAGCGTATGAAATGTGCAGAAACCGTTGCCGAAACAAAGCTCGCCACAAACCAGCCCATTTTCAACCCCCAGCGGGAAGAAGAAATTTTAAACCGGGTCGCCTCACGCGCCAACGAATACGACTGTGAGGCCAAAATGCTTTATACCACCATGATGGCCCTGAGCCGCGCCCGCCAGCACAAAATGATGCATAGCGGCGACCCTTTGCGAAAACAGATCCAGGCGTCCCTCTCGCACCCGTTGAGCCTGCCCGAAATCTCCCGCGGCAAACGCATCGCCTGCCCGGGGGCACAAGGCTCCCATTCGCACGAGGCTGCAAAGGAACTGTTTCCCAATCATGACCTGTGTTTTTATGAATATTTTCAGGAGGTCTTTGAGGCGCTGGCCAGCGGCGAGGTGGAATTTGGACTGGTACCTGTGGAAAATTCGTCTGCGGGTTCTGTGACCGACGTGTATGACCTGATTTTAAAATACCGCTTCCACATTGTAGGGGCGGTCAGCCTGCAAATCCAGCATTGCCTTGCAGCAACACCAAATGCTTCCCTTGATACCATCCAAACGGTCTGCTCGCACCCGCAGGCATTGGCGCAATGTTCCGAGCAGATCGCCAAACGTCACTGGGATACGGCAGAGTATTCCAACACCGCCACCGCAGCCAAAAGGGCCAGCCAGCAAAACGACCCTTCCTGCGGGGTGATCTGCTCCAAGGCGGCAGCAGAGACCTACGGTTTAACGGTACTGGCGGAAAACATCCAGAACCGCAGCCAGAACCGCACACGGTTTATTGTCCTGCACCGGGATATGCTGCTGCTGGAGGATGCCAACAAGATCAGCTTGTGCTTTTCGCTGCCGCATACAACGGGTTCGCTTTATTCAGTACTGGGACGGTTCGCCATGAATGGCCTGAACCTGACCAAAATCGAATCGCGCCCCGCCTGTACCGACTGTGTGCGTGAGGACGGCGGCTTTGAATACGACTTCTATCTGGATTTTACCGGCAACGTTGCAAACCCGAAAACCTTAGATTTAATTTGTGAGCTTTCCAGTGAGATGCCCAATTTTTCTTTCCTTGGCAACTACGCCGAACAATAATCAAAAAAAACCGGATTCCCATACAACGGGAGATCCGGTTTTCTTTTGTCTTAGATTGTGCCGTCCAAAATTTCCCGGCTCAGCCCTTCCAGGCAATTGGGCCGAAACGGCAGTTTTAACCCCGCCTGTTCGATGACCTGTACAAACGTATGGTCACCACTGGCGCGTAAAAAAGCCAGATAACGCTCAAACGCTTCGTTCCAGTCCTTCTTCGACGCTGACCAAAACTCCAGCGCCACAGTCTGGGCAAGGCAGTAATCAATATAATAAAACGGGAAGGAATAAATATGGTGCTGACGCTGGTAGCCGCCGCCGTCCCGGAAAAATTCGAGATCCTCAAAGTCGAGCCACGGACGGTACTTTTTCTCCAGCTCCAGCCATACGTCCTTGCGCTCTTTGGGCGACAGCTCCGGTTTGGCATAGACCACATGCTGGAACTCGTCAACCATACATCCATACGGGATAAAATTGAGCGCAGACTCCAGCTGATAGGTGTGGAATTTCTGGGTATCTTCCCCAAAAAACAGGTGGCTCCAAGGCCGCGCAAACAGCTCCATGGACATCGAATGGACTTCCGCAGTTTCCATGGTACACTGTGCGTTCTCGCGGATTTTGACCTCCCGCAACAAATAGCTTTCCAGCGCGTGCCCAGCCTCATGTGTGAGTACATCAACATCGCCCAAAGTGCCGTTGAAATTCGAAAAAATAAACGGGCATTGGTACCGGGTCAGCTCGGTACAGTAGCCTCCGCCCTGCTTATTCGGCTTGCTTTCCAAGTCGAACAGTTCATTTTCCCGCATGAACCGGAAAAATTCCCCGGTTACCGAACCCATCTCATCATACATTTTCTGTGCCGCCTGCACGAGCGCTGCCGTATCCCCTTTGGGTTTGGGGTTGCCATCCGGGAAATAGGCATTGACATCCACAAAGCCAATGTGCGTCAGCCCCACCCGCTGCGCCTGATGTTCCCGCATTTTTTCGGTCACAGGCACCAGATCCTTGACAATCTGCTCGCGGAAAATTTTCACTTCATCCGGCTGATAACAGTTGCGCCCCAGACGGTCATACGCCAGCCCGATAAAATTCGCATATCCAAGCGTCTTTGCCTGTTCATCACGGTTTTTGACTAGCCGGTCAAACAGTTCATCAAGCTGCCCGGCATGTTCCGAAAAAAATTCTGCGGTTTTCTGCCATGCCTGTTTGCGGACCCGGCGGTCCCCTGACTGCTGATATTTGATAATACTCGACAAATTCAGCTCCTGCCCATCCCATGGGATCTTCGCGCTGGCTAACAACTTTTCATATTCCGTGGTCAGATTATTTTCTTCTTTAAGCAAATCCATAATTTCCGGGGAAAAGGTTTTCAGGGAAAGCTCCATATCACGGAAAAAGAGTTTGCCAAGGTCTTTTTCGAGTTCACGGCGGAATTTCGACTGTACTACGGCCTGCTGGAATTGCTGTACATACGCTTGCAGCTCCGGCGACGCCTCATTAAAAAAGCGGTGTTCCTGCTCATAAAACTCATCGGCAGTATGGATGCTGTGCCGGATAAACGCCAGTGTACTCATGGTCTGGTACTGACCCATCATCTCCTCGTGGCGCAGGATACAGTCCATCTGTTCTGATGCCGACCTGGCATTCAAAAACGCCTGTGTGACCTGTTCATACCCCTGTGTCAGCTCCTGTAAATCCGGACGCTCATACTGCATTTGTGAAAATTTCATCCGGGACATTCCTCCTTTGTTCTTTCAAAAATAAATGCCATACCTTTAGTGTACCATGTTCGGGCGGCTGATTTGCAAAGAAATTGTAACCGCAAGAAAAAATCCCCGGCGAAAATCAAACGATTTTGTCGGGGATTGGGGTCGTTACGGCATGAGCGCCTGTACTTCCACTTCAACCAAAGCATTTTTGGGCAGTTCCTTGACCGCTACACAGGAACGTGCCGGCTTTGTCTGAAAATATTTCTCATACACCGCGTTAAATGCGGCAAAGTTCTGCATATCCGTCAGGTAACAGGTGGTTTTAATCACCCGGTCCAAAGCCGTACCAGCGGCCTCGAGTACCGCCGTAATATTCTTCATAACCTGCTCGGCCTGTGCGGTAATATCCCCGCTGACCAACTCGCCCGTCTGCGGGTCAATCGGGATCTGGCCGCTCGCATACAGCATATTCCGGGTGACAATCGCCTGCGAATAAGGCCCAATCGCAGCAGGGGCGTTTGCGGTTTCAATTTTCTTTATCATGGTCGGTTCCTCTTTTCTCCATTTTATATTCCACACCCAGCAGCTTTGCCGGGACGGTTGACAATTTGTTTTGCCGGGTCACACACTGGGCTGGTAACTGCACGCCATATTGACAATTTTATAGCCGTGCTCAACCAATGCACTGCGAATTTCCTCAATATGGGCATGGTCTTTTGTTTCCATCACAAGGCGCAGATAGCAGGCGTCAATATGCGTATTTTCCCCGGAGCGGTCGTGGTGGACGGCCACCACATTGCCGCCATGCTCCGCCACAATTGCCGAAACATCCCGCATCTGCCCGGGCTTATCCATGAGTTCTACGGTGATGTCTGCCGAACGTCCGGCTTTGAGCAGGCCTCGGGTAATCACGCGCGACAAAATCGTGACATCAATATTCCCGCCCGACACCAGGCAGACCACCTTTTTCCCCTTGATATCCACTTTATTGAACAGCGCCGCTGCAACCGATACTGCACCGGCCCCTTCCGCGATCAGCTTCTGCTGTTCGATGAGGGTGAGGATCGCGGTGGAAATTTCATCATCCGTGACCGTCACAATTTCGTCCACATATTTTTCGCACAATTCATACGTAAGCTGCCCCGGCTGTTTGACTGCAATCCCATCGGCAATGGTCGAAACCGAAGATAAGGTCAGGCGTTCGTGATGGGCAATCGAATCAGCCATGGAGGATGCACCTGTTGCCTGTACCCCATAAACCTTACAGTTTGGGTTTAGCGACTTGATCGCAAACGCAATCCCGCCAATCAAACCGCCGCCGCCAACCGGCACGATCACCGCGTCCAGATCCGGCAGCTGGTCAAGCAGCTCCAGCCCAATACTGCCCTGCCCGGCAATCACATCTTCATCATCAAACGGATGAATAAAGGTACTGCCCTTTTGCGCCTGAATTTCACAAGCACGCTGGTAAGCATCGTCATACACGCCGTTGACCAGCTCGACCTGCGCGCCGTACCGTTTGGTCGCCTCCACTTTGGAAATCGGGGCGCAGTCCGGAATGCAGATCAGGGACGGTATCCCGTTTTTGGCAGCTGCCAGCGCGACCCCTTGGGCATGGTTCCCCGCCGAACACGCGATGACCCCTTTTTGTTTTTCCTCATCGGAAAGCTGGGAAATTTTATAGTAGGCGCCCCGCACCTTAAAAGAACCGGTTACCTGCAAATTTTCGGTTTTCAAGTAAACCTCACTGTCCGGGTGGATACAGGGGGCATGGATCAAATCAGTCTGGCGGATCACGTCGCGCAGCACGAACGCCGCGTGATAAACTTTATCTAATGTCAGCATTTGTCAGTCTCCTACTTGCTTATTTCTCCATAGCCATCGAACCGGTCCGCAGGATCTTCTGAATCCCGTATGGCTTACAGGCCTGCACAAACGAATCGAGCGTCTGTGCGCTGCCGGTCAGTTCCACGATCATCTGATCCTCTGTGACGTCCAGTACATTGGCATGGAACACCCCTGCAACTGCAATCAATTGGGCACTGGTACTGTCGGTACGTGTCAGCTTCATGAGCAGATGTTCGCGCACCACAGCGTCGCGATCCTCGAGGATTGTGACCTGTTCCACCTCTACCAGCTTACTCAACTGTTTCTCTACCTGCCGTACAATCCGGTCATCGCCCTGCACGACAATAATCATTTGCGAATGCGCCGCATCCTCGGTCTGGGCTGCCACGATGCTCTTGATGTTATAGCACCGCCGGCTGAACAGCCCGGCAATCCGCAGCAGCACACCGGAATTATTCTGCGCCAAAACAGACAGCACATAATCGCGTTCCTTGGTATCGTGATGGCTCATGATGTCAGTCCTCCTTGATTTCCAAAATCGGTTCTTCCGCCGACGCGCCGGCTGGCACCATCGGCAAAACATTGATATCGCGGTCAATGGCACAATGTACCAGAACCGGCCCCTTGTGCGAGAGCGCCTCTTTGAGAACCGGTTCGATCTCGTCTTTGGTTGTGATCGTCAACGCCTTCATCCCAAACGCCTGTGCAAGCATTTCATAATTCGTCGCTTTATCGAGGGTGGTCTGGGAGAAACGGTAATCGTAAAACAGCTTCTGCCACTGGCGCACCATCCCAAGCACGCGGTTATCGAGGATCAGCTCGACAATCGGGATATTATATTTGACTGCTGTGGATAATTCCGCGCAGTTCATGTGGAAACTGCCGTCCCCGGCGACATTGATGACCTTCTTGTCAGGGTTGGCGACCTGCGCCCCCAAAGACGCACCCAGCCCGAAGCCCATTGTGCCAAGCCCGCCGGAGGTAATGAACTGCCGTGGGCGGTGGAAGCCATAAAACTGGGCGGCCCACATTTGGTGCTGCCCCACTTCTGTGGTGATAATGGCGTCGCCGTTTGCCAGATTGTGCAGGGTTTCCAAAACGAGCTGCGGGGTGATACCGTTTTCCTGTTTGGTGGTCTGATGCAAGGGGTATTGCTGTTTCCACGCTGCAATCTGGTTCATCCATTCGGGACGCGGCTGGGATTCCATGCGTTCGTTGAGGATATGCAGGATTTCTTTCGCATCGCCGCCGAGCTTGACATTGACATCAATATTTTTCCCGAACTCCGCCGGGTCAATATCAATTTGGATAATCGGGCAATGGCGCGCAAACAAACCGGAATTACAAATGACGCGGTCAGAAAAGCGGGTGCCCACAGCGATAAACAAATCGCAGTGTTTCAGCGCCAGAGCGGCTGTCATCGTCCCATGCATGCCGAGCATCCCAAGGTAGCGTTCCTGCGACTGGTCAAAGCCGCCTTGGCACATCAGGGAGGCGGCAACCGGGGCATCGAGTTTTTCCGCAAACCTTGCAAATTCTTCCGATGCTTCCGATGCAATCAGCCCGCCGCCGGTATACAGGAAGGGACGTTCACTTTCGGAAAGCAATTTCAATGCGCGTTTCAAATGGCATTCTTTGGGTGTCATCGCGGGCTTGGGCAACGGCAAGTGCATGGCCAATTCCTGCTCGGTACTGAGGGGATGATGGGGAGCATCCGGCACCGGGGTGAACTCATATTTCTGCCCCGTGATGTCCTTGGGGATATCGACAAGTACCGGGCCTTTCCGGCCTTCATTGGCAATACGGAACGCCTCACGCAGGGTATCGGCGAGGTACTCAATCTTCTTGACCAGAAAATTATGCTTGGTAATGGGCATGGTGATGCCTGTGATATCCACCTCTTGGAAGCTATCCAGCCCCAGCAGGTTCAAATTGACATTCCCGGTAATGGCAACCATCGGCACCGAATCCATATAAGCCGTGGCAATGCCGGTGACTAAATTAGTGGCACCGGGGCCGGACGTTGCAATGCACACACCGGTTTTGCCGCTGGAACGTGCATAACCATCGGCAGCATGGGCAGCGCCCTGCTCGTGGGCAGTACAGATGTGGTGAATTTTATCGCTGTATTCGTAAAGGGCATCATAGATATTCAGGACAGCCCCGCCGGGGTATCCAAAGACGGTATCGACCTGTTGTTCCAACAGACATTCCATAATAATTTGTGAGCCAGTTAACAACATAATGGATCTTCCTTTCTGATTGGGATGTGGGCGCGGCAAAACAAAAACGGCCTTCGCCTCTGTTTGAGAGACGAAGACCAAAAAAAATTATCCCCGCGGTACCACTCTGCTTGCCGGACCAGCCGGCCACTTTCTGGCGTCTGACAACGCCTCCCCTGCTAACGGTGGGGTACCGTGCCCGCTTACTGGCATCCGAAAAACGGATGGGTTCGGCAGCCTGCTCCCGGGTGATAGAAAGAAAAGGGCCTGTACCGCCTCGCACCATCCGGCGGCTCTCTGGATACAGATTCCCAAAACTTCGATCCCGTTCTATGCATTTTGACGTGTTTTTATTCTACTATATAGAATATTCCTTTTCCCCGCATTTGTCAACCCCCGATCCGTGAGGTTCGCTATGTCTTTTGTTCCGTTTGGGCGTTACGCTGTCATAACTTTCCTCCAAAAGCGGGATCACCTGTTCATTTGTCACCTGCGCGTCGAGAAGAATCGTAACCCATGTGCTTTTATTCATATGATACGCGGGAAAGAAGCCCGGCTCCTCCCGCAAAGCCCCGATCAAAATTGGGTCGCATTTCACATTCAGGATTTGTACCAGCTCCTCCCCGGCAAGGCCAAGGCGGTCCGCTGGGATCTCCAGAAATAAAGCAAACCATTTTCGGCTCGCCGGATGCCGGAACACTGCCGCCTGTGGGGTATTCTCCCAAAGGTATTCAGGCTCGCTGTTATAATGCTCCTGTAAATAGGTAAACAGATGTCCACGCTGGGGGGACGGGTTCATTGCACTCATCCTTTATCCTAAAAATACATGGTCTAAAATACCGGTCAGCTTGGCGATGCTGACTCCATAATTACAAATCGGGGTCCCTTGCTGTTTGGCCTGTTCGATCCGGGACAGTACATGCTTGCGGTTGAACATACACGCCCCGCAATGGATAATCAAATCATACGGCGAGGTATCTGCCGGGAAATCCGCACCGCTCACCAGATCTACTTGTAAGCTGGCACCAAAGCGTTTGCGTAACATAGCCGGGATTTTTACCCGTCCAATATCTTCCTCCAGCGGCGCATGGGTACAGGCTTCGGCAATCAGCACACGCGACTCCCCAGTCAGCGCATCAATAGCTTTCGCACCATCGACAAACGCCTGTAAATCCCCCTTGTAAGCCGCAAACAAAATCGAAAACGACGTTAATAAACTCTCCTCCGGCTTGCGTTCAAACACATAGGGGAACACCTGCGAATCGGTAATGATGAGCTTCGGTGGTTTCGCGAGAGCGGAAAGCGCACTATCCAGCTGCTGTGCCGTGACACTCATGACCACACAGCGATGGTCGAGCAGGTCACGGATGGTCTGCACCTGGGGTAAAATCAGGCGACCTTTGGGGGCTTGGATATCCTGCGGCATGACCAGCAAAACAACGTCCTCTGGCGACACCAAATGCCCGACAATACTCGCCGCTTCAAACCCCTCTGGGATGTTTCGCAAAAGCTCCTCTTTAAGGCGTTCCAAACCGGAACCGTCTTTCGCGCTGACTTCCAAAGCATCCCACTGGAACATTTCCCGGATCTTTTGTTTTAACGCATCCATCTCCTGTGCAGAGCGGAGATCACTCTGGCTCACCACCGCAATGACTGGGATCTTCTGCTGGCGCAATTGCTTTGCCCATTCCTGTTCTTCGGACAAATCAGCCTGCGAGAACACGAGAATGGCAACATCGGTTTTCCGAAGTGCCGCACGGGTCTTTTCCACCCGCATTTGCCCCAGATCCCCCACATCGTCAAAGCCTGCGGTGTCGATCAGCATACAGGGGCCGATCCCCGGGATTTCCATGGCTTTGTAAACCGGGTCTGTTGTTGTCCCGGCAACGTCGCTGACTAAGGCGATTTCCTGCCCGGTAAAGGCATTAATCAGCGACGATTTCCCGCTGTTGCGGCGGCCAAAAATCCCAATATGCAGACGGTTTGCGCCCGGGGTCTGCTGCAATTCCATGAAACTGCTCCTTTCCACAAGCCCATTTTAGAAACGGAAGTCCCGTTTGCCGTGTACCAGTTCTTCGAGATATTGTTCCGCCCGCGCTTTCACTTTCGGGTTCGGGATGCGCTGCATTTCTGCGGCAATCACCGCTTCCCCTTTCTGGCGGGTATCCGGGGCGGCGTAATCCTCCAGATATTCTTTCAGGGTCATCAGGGCGTTGGGCTGGCAGCAATTGGCAATTTGTCCGGATTTCACCAGCTGCATGAATCGGTCCCCGGTACGCCCCTCGCGGTAGCACGCCGTACAAAAACTCGGGATATATCCGAGGTCAAGCAGCCAGTTGACAATTTGATCCAAGGTACGGGTATCGTTGAGGTCAAACTGCGCGGAATTTTCTTCTTCGGGTTCCTCCTCCGCGTATCCGCCAACGCTCGTACGCGAACCGCCGCTGATTTGCGAAACCCCCAAATCCAGCACACGTTCCCTGGATTTCTGGGATTCACGGGTGGAAATAATCATCCCCGTATACGGCACCGCAATACGCAGAACCGCTACGATTTTCGCAAACAGGTCATCAGAAATCGCATCCGGGAAATCCTCAGGGTCGATGTCGTCAGCAGGACGGATACGCGGTACGCTGATCGTATGCGGCCCAACTCCCATGGCGGCTTCCAGATGTTCGGCATGCATGAGCATTCCCACAAAATCATACCGGTAACCCTCCAGCCCAAACAGCACCCCAATGCCTACATCATCAATCCCGGCTTCCATAGCACGGTCCATGGCTTCGGTGTGGTACGCATAGTTATGCTTTGGGCCTGTGGGATGCAGCTGCTCATAGCGTTCCTTATGGTACGTTTCCTGGAACAAAATATACGTCCCAATTCCAGCATCCTTGAGGCGGCGGTAATTCTCCACGGTAGTCGCCGCAATATTGACATTCACCCGGCGGATCGCACCATTTTTATGTTTGATGCTGTAAATCGTTTCAATGCTTTCCAAAATATATTCGATGGGGTTATGTACCGGGTCTTCCCCTGCCTCCAGCGCCAGACGCTTATGCCCCATATCCTGCAAGGCAATGACTTCCTGCCGGATTTCGTCCTGCGTCAGTTTTTTACGGCAGATATTTTTATTTTTGAAATGGTATGGGCAATAGGTACACCCATTGATGCAATAATTGGAAAGGTACAGCGGCGCAAACATAACAATCCGGTTGCCGTAAAATTTCTGTTTGATTTCCTTGGCTAAGGTTTCCATCTGCTGGTTGAGGTCATCCTGGTCACATTCCAGCAAAACTGCAGCTTCCCGATGGGTCAGACCCTTGCAGTCCTTGGCGCGTTCCAGCAGGCCCGAAATGAGTTCCCGGTTGCTTTTGTTTTGCCTTGCATATTCGAGCGTTTCCAGAATTTCCTCATGGTTGATAAATTCGGTGGCGGTTTTCGATTTTACATCATACATAAATACACCCTTCTTTCATTTGGCCCTCGGTCAGCCTTCCACCCTCGAGTAAACCGTTTTCACACTGACCCCGTCCAGCATCCCCAGCTTCCCGGACAGTGCGCTGATCTGGTCATTGGGGGCATCCATCACCACACTGATAATATTCATATTCCGGTTGCGGTATGGCAATCCCATCCGTCCGATAATATAGTCGCCATATTCCGACAGCAAAGCATTCAACGCTTCGGTCTGGTTGGTGTTTTCGACGATGATCCCCACTAAAGCAATTCGGTTATCGGTTGCGTTACACATCATGATACTTCCTTTCCAGATAAAACATTTTGATCTTTTCCAAAACAAAACCCCTGTGCACAAACACCGGCACAGGGGATAGAATACAACAAAATTCCAGATCGCAAAAGACCTGATCAAACAATGTCACCATATTCTAATCGCCTTGCCGTGTGGGACAATCTCTGCCCAGACGAAGTCAGTACGATTTGCTTTGGTTTGCCATCCCCCCCTGCTGGCGTCAGACAACCGCTTTGCCATAAGGGGTTCATTTTGGATGGTTTTTTTATTCTACTATATCCCCATGGTAAGCGCAAGTGTTATTCTATACAAAAAAATCCCAATTTTTTCTACATCAATGCCCCGTAACCCTTTATTCTTTGTCGGTAATGAAACTTTTTTGAAAAAAATCACTCCCTCCCCCTTGACTTTTTCCTGCATATCTCTTACAATAAATATAAACTTTACCAAATTAATATGATTTAAAATCCAAACCCCTCTAAAAAAATTCGTTTAGAAAGTGTGGTATCATTGATTATGAGCCAAAACAAAGAATGGAGATTTGAAACCAAACAGCTGCATGTCGGGCAAGAAACCCCAGACCCTGTCACCGATGCGCGTGCTGTGCCAATCTACCAGACCACATCCTATGTATTCCGGGATTCCGCCCATGCCACGGCCCGATTTAACCTGACAGATGCCGGGAATATCTACGGCCGCCTGACCAACTCCACGCAGGACGTCTTTGAAAAACGCATCGCTTCGCTGGAAGGCGGCGTGGCTGCCCTTGCTGTGGCATCGGGCGCCGCTGCCATCAGCTATACCATCCAGAACCTTGCCAAAGCCGGCGACCATATTGTTTGCGCCAAAACCATCTACGGCGGCACCTATAACCTGCTTGCCCATACCCTGCCCCAATATGGCATCACCACCACGTTTGTGGACCCTGATGTACCGGGTAGCTTTGAACATGCCATCCAAGACCATACCAAAGCCATTTTCATCGAAACCATCGGCAACCCCAACGCCAGCCTCATTGATATCCAACAGGTAGCCGACATTGCCCATGCCCACAACATCCCATTGGTAGTCGACAGCACCTTCGCTACCCCGTTCTTGGTGCGCCCCTTTGAATATGGCGCAGATCTGGTCGTACATTCTGCCACCAAATTCATCGGCGGCCACGGCACTACCATTGGCGGCGTCATCATCGACAGCGGCAAGTTTAATTGGAAAGCCTCCGGCAAATTCCCATCCCTTACCGAGCCAGACCCCAGTTATCACGGTGTATGCTTTACGGAAGCGGCTGGCCCTGCTGCATTCGTCACCAAAATCCGCGCCACACTCCTGCGCGATACCGGCGCAACCCTTTCCCCCATCCACGCCTTTATCTTCCTGCAAGGACTCGAAACCCTTTCCCTGCGGGTCGAACGCCATGTCGAAAACACCCTCAAAATCGTGGACTTCCTAACTAGGCATCCCAGCATCGAGAAGGTCAACCACCCCTCCCTGCCGGACAGCCCTTACCACGCCTTATACCAAAAATATTTTCCCAATGGTGGCGCTTCCATCTTTACCATTGAGGTCAAAGGCGGCGCACAAGAGGCACAGGCATTCATTGACAAGCTCCAGATTTTTTCGCTACTTGCCAACGTCGCGGACGTGAAATCTTTAGTGATCCATCCCGCCAGCACCACCCATTCCCAAATGACCGAGCAGGAGCTTCTGGACAGTGG
Organism: uncultured Eubacteriales bacterium; assembly: GCA_949741605.1. Classification (GTDB taxonomy): domain Bacteria; phylum Bacillota; class Clostridia; order Oscillospirales; family Acutalibacteraceae; genus UMGS1071. Next base: position 15,706 of record CATJNB010000114.1, read on the forward strand.
GATCAAACCAAATACAGTGCGCCTCTCGGTCGGTACGGAACATATTGATGACCTCATTGCCGATTTACAGCAGGCCTTAGCATAATTTCTACCACAATCAGGATGGAGATGAAAACCACTTTTGAAAAATCAGGTTTTCATCCCCATCCTTTTTTGTTATAATAAAGATACCCTAGGAACCTCCCAACGTCTGTGGCGTTGGTTTCATTTGTCAGGAGAAAGGATTTGTTTTCGGATGAAAATTATTGACCTGCTCAATCAAAACAAAATTACATTATCGTGTGAAATCTTCCCTCCCAAACCAGACGTCAGCCTGGACCATATCCATGCGGTCATCCAAGGGATTTCCACACTCTGCCCGGATTTTATCAGTGTAACATACGGGGCAGGCGGAAGCACGTCAAAACGTACGCTGGAAATCGCACAGGAAGTCCAGGAAGAACATGGGATTCCAGCCTTAGCGCATCTGACCTGTGTGGCGTCTTCACGGATACAGATTGATCATACGCTGCGTACCTTGCAGGAACACAATATTAAAAATGTCCTTGCGCTGCGCGGCGATATTCCAGAGGGCCACACCCCCACCTCCCCGTGGGATTTCCAATATGCGTACCAGCTAATTGAGGAGATCAAAACCCATGGTGATTTTTGTGTTGGCGCGGCTTGCTATCCAGAAGGACATGTGGAGTGTCCGAGCAAGGAACGCGATATTGATTATTTGAAACAAAAGGTGGAAAGCGGCTGTGATTTTTTGACCAGCCAGATGTTTTTTGATAACACTGTTTTCTATCAGTTCCTTTACCGCACCCTCGCCAAAGGCATCCGGGTGCCGATTGTGGCAGGAATTATGCCCGTCACAAACAGCAGCCAGATCCGGCGTATCTGCCAGCTTTCCGGGACCGTCCTGCCTGCACGCTTTAAGGCCATTGTGGAACGCTTTGCAGACCATCCTGACGCCATGCAGCAAGCCGGTATCGCCTATGCCACAGAACAGATTATTGACCTGATCGCCAACGGCGTCAATGCCATCCACCTGTACACCATGAACAAACCCGAAATTGCCAGAAAAATTACGGAAAACCTTTCCGATATCCTCCAGGCATGAACCACAAAAAGGAGCGATCCCCCATGAAGTGGAACCAAAAAGAAATCCTGCGCTATCTCGGATACCGCGGCAAACCAGCGGATGAAACGGTACTCGCGCAGATCGACGGCTGTATCCGGGAGCTGGAAGCAGTCCTTGCGCCAAAAGCAGTATTTGCCACCTTTGATGTCACCGTCCTAAAGGAAAACCAACTGGAAATCGGCGGCATGCACATCCAGAGCAAACAGCTTTCCCAGCATATCAACGGGTGTAAACAGGCCAGTGTGTTTGCGGCTACCCTCGGCGCACAGACCGATCTGCTGATCCAACGGTATAATATTTTGGATCTCAGCAAAGCGGTCATTTTACAGGCTTGTGCCGCTGCGGCTATTGAGGAATACTGCGATGAAAGGCAGGAAGAAATCCGCCGGCAGGCTGCGGAACAACAGCTGTATTTACGCCCGCGGTACAGCCCCGGTTACGGCGATTTTGCCCTTTCCCACCAAAAAGAACTGCTCTCCCTGCTCGACGCCCCCAAACGGATCGGCCTGACTGCAATGGATACGTTTGTGCTGGCGCCCTCAAAATCCGTGACCGCCATCATCGGGTTTACCCACGAAGATACGACTTGCCACATTGCACGCTGTATGACGTGTACAGCAAAAAACTGCCCTTTTCGAAAGGAGGACTAAAACTTGAATATCAAACAGGAATTAGGAAACCGTCTGGTGTTTTTCGACGGCGGGATGGGTTCGCTGCTTCAGCAAAATGGTCTGGCAGGCGGTGAACTGCCCGAGCTTTGGAATCTCTCGCATCCTGACCTCATTCTGAAAATCCATAAAGAGTATCTCGCAGCTGGCTGCGATATCATCAAAACCAACACCTTTGGCGCCAATGCCGCAAAGTTTCACGACAAGGAGCATTCGGCACAGGAGGTAATCCGGCACGGGGTCGCTTTGGCACGTCGCGCGGTGGAGGAGAGTGGCCACGGGATCGTTGCCATGGATATTGGCCCTACCGGAAAATTGATGCGTCCACTAGGCGATCTGGAATTCGAACAAGCTTATGAGCTGTTCCGGGAAATGGCTGTGACAGGGGCACAATCCGGCGCGGATGTGATCCTGATTGAAACCATGAGCGATACCTACGAAGTCAAAGCCGCTGTTCTGGCAGCCAAAGAACATACCAACCTCCCTGTGTTCGTCACCATGATCTTTGACGCACAAGGCAAACTGCTCACTGGCGGCGATATCCCGGCAGCAGTCGCTCTGCTCGAAAGCCTTGGGGTTGATGGCATTGGCTTTAACTGCGGCCTTGGCCCTGACCAAATGAAAAAATTAATGCCGCAGCTCACAGAATGCTGTTCCATCCCGATTGTCGTAAACCCCAACGCCGGCCTTCCCAAAAGCGTCAACGGGCAGACGGTCTACGATGTGGACCCACAGGAATTTGCCGCTTCCATGGTCGAGATTGTGCTGGAGGGCGCGTGGATTGTCGGCGGCTGCTGCGGCACGACCCCAGCCCATCTTGCCGAAATGATCCGTGCCTGCCGAGGGCTGTCCCCTATACCCATTGCCCCGAAAAACCGCACTGTGGTTTCCTCGTATTCCAAAGCGGTCGTATTTGGCTCAAAACCGGTCATCATCGGCGAACGCATCAACCCAACCGGAAAATCCCGTTTTAAACAGGCATTGCGTGAACATGATATCCCGTATCTTTTACGGGAAGGCGTTGCCCAACAACAAAACGGCGCCCATATTTTGGATGTCAATGTGGGGCTGCCCGAAATTGACGAGGTCAGCATGATGGAGGATGCCATACGTGAACTGCAAAGCATCCTGGATCTGCCGCTCCAAATTGATACCACCAATATCGAAGCCATGGAACGCGCCATGCGTCTGTATAACGGCAAGCCGCTGATTAACTCTGTAAACGGCAAACAGGACTGTATGCACAGCATTTTCCCCCTGATGAAAAAATACGGAGGCACCGTCATCGCCCTCACGATTGATGAAAACGGCATCCCGGATACGGCACAGGGACGTGTGGAAATCGCGCGCAAAATTATGGAAACTGCCGCTACATATGGGATCGAAAAAAAGGATATTATCGTTGATGCACTGGCTATGACCGTCAGCGCCGAACAGCAAGCCGCAGCCGTTACGCTGGAAGCCCTGAAACGCATCCGGGAAGAACTCGGGCTTTATACCTCGCTGGGCGTTTCCAATATTTCCTTTGGCCTGCCGCAACGCGAAAATGTCAATACCACATTTTTCACCATGGCCATGCAAAACGGCCTGAATGCCGCGATTATAAACCCCGCCTCAAAACCCATGATGGCTGCCTACTATTCCTTCTGTGCCCTGACTGGGTCCGATGTACAATGTATGGACTATATCGCACAGTATGCCGGACAAGCTTCTGCCCCGGCAGTACCAGCCAGTTCAGAAATCAGCCTGACCGAAGCGGTCATAAAGGGGCTCAAAGAAAGCGCGTTTGAAGCCGCCAAAGCCATGGTGCAAACTACCCCCCCGCTTACTATCATCAACCAAGACCTCATCCCTGCGCTGGACGTTGTGGGGAAAGAATTTGAAACTGGCACCATGTTCCTGCCACAGCTGCTCATGAGTGCCGAAGCCGCCAAAGCCGCCTTTGAAGCCATCAAGACCTATCTCAACACCAACGGGCAGGCACAAGTGAAAAAAGATAAGATCATTCTGGCAACTGTCAAAGGCGATATCCATGACATTGGCAAAAATATTGTCAAGGTACTGCTCGAAAATTACAGCTATGATGTCATTGACCTTGGCAAGGATGTCCCACCGCAACAGATCGTGGAAACTGCCTTGCAGCAGAAGGTCAAACTGGTTGGTCTGAGCGCGCTTATGACAACAACGGTTGTCCATATGGAAGAAACCATCCGCCTGTTGCATGAGCATGTACCAGAGTGTAAAATTATGGTTGGCGGCGCAGTGCTCACCCAGGAGTACGCCGACATGATTGCCGCTGATTTCTATTCCAAAGACGCCATGGGTTCGGTGTATTACGCACAGAAATTATTAGGCTAAACCGGACCCTTGCAACGCAAAAAGCAGACAGGTATCAAAACCCGTCTGCTTTCTGCATTGTTATGAAAAGAAAAAGAAAAAAAGTCGTAAGCGAATTTAAAAGTCAGGAGAACCGTCGCCGCCGATAGACGATCACAAAGCCCAGCCCCAGCAACATCGCTGCCGTAGAAATTCCCAGCGTCCACCACGTGTACGGGGAAACGGTGTTTGGGCTGCTGCCGTTTTGTAGGAACCCTTCTGCGGGCCGTCGGCCTTCTCCAAATTTCCCTGCCTGCTGGGACGCAGGAGCCTGTGAATCGGAAGCAGGATCTTCCTGCACAGGACGCCCAAAGGAAACCGCTTGTTCTGGTGGCTGGGTATCCGAGGGACTTTCCGGCGTTCCCGGAGCCCCCTGCTGTTCCTGACCCATTTGGCCAAAAGCAGAAGCCCCATTTTCTGTCTTTCCCATAGGGCCGCCGCCCATACTCCCTAACTTGGACCAGTCCAAACCAGACGCATCCAGCAGCGCAGCCGGATTTTCCTGCTGCCCTTCCCGGGTAGACGGAATGGTCCCATCCAGCTGTCCTCGGATACTCTGTGCGCGTAAGCGGCCGAATGTTTTCAGCTCATTGACTGCCGCCTGATATTCCTCATACGTGTAAAAAGCACTTGCATCATTTTTTACGTATGAAGCAATCATACCATCTAATTTAGAAACCGTCAACTCAAATAAGCCACTTTCAAAATAATTTTTTACAATTTCGTCTAAATATTTGTGATATCTTTCCAGATATTCCTCATTTTCCAACAATTTGCCAATCAGTGGACGATCCTCCAGCGAGATTCCGGAAGCGGTTGGGGTATCAATCGGGAAGTTGACAGCATCCGACGCGCTCCCGAGCTGGAACCCTCCAAACGATAAATTATAATCCCATGGCAGGATCGACAGCTGGCCGTCTTTCTCATAAAGATAATAATTGTGGGTAAACATCCCGACATAGCTGTCCAGATTGACCATCGCTGTGTTGGCGGCAAAATAGCGCAGGATTTCATCCACGTCGAAATAACGCTCCAAATCTTCGCCGTTTTGCAGATGCTCCAGTGCTGTAATCACCCGTTGCTGATCCGCCGCGCTGGTTTTGGTCACAGCGTTGTCAAAAATATCGGCATAGCTGTCCACACTGGAGTCCGTGTAAACAAGGCTGCTCCCCCCAGAGGTGCTGCCTAAAAATCCGCCGGGGCGAAACTCTTCCCCGTCTTTCGGGACAAAAGGCTCCTGCTGGCCGGTGCTATCGGATTCGGTGGTCTGGGGCGGCAATTCCCCGGTTGCGTCCTGACGCGGCATACGCATCCCTTGCGGCATTTCTC
>CATJNB010000115.1 GCA_949741605.1 uncultured Eubacteriales bacterium
CAAGAAAATTGAAACGGCGCGCAATTTGATTTCTCTGCGAAAGTCACCTCCGGCGATTAAAATCGAGGACGTCCCACGGTTTATCGAATGGGCGCAAGGGCACGAGGAATCCCTGCTTACATACCGCGATCCGGAACCCAGAAAGACCCGAATCAAGGAATATCTGGACAGCGGCGGGGAAATCCCCGGCGTGAGTGTAGAGCAAAAACAGTCTTTGCAGATTAAGTGAGGTGGTTTTATGAAGATCACGCAAGGAAAAATCGTGACAGCGAAAAAAGTCGTGGTGTACGGGACGGAGGGCATTGGTAAGTCTACATTTGCGGCCCAGTTTCCGGACCCGCTGTTTATTGATACCGAAGGCAGCACTAAGGAGCTGGATATCCGGCGGTTTGAAAAGCCGTCTTCCTGGGAAATGCTGAAAGAACAGGTTGAGTATGTTAAGAAAAACAAGCCGTGCAAAACATTAGTCATTGACACAATCGACTGGGCGGAACAGCTTTGTTTGGAGGCGGTATGTGCCCGATACAATAAAAAAGGCATTGAAGATTTCGGTTATGGCAATGGTTATGTGTACGAAAAAGAGGATTTTACCCGGTTTTTGCAATCGTTGTCCGAAGTGGTGGACGCTGGGATTCACGTAGTATTGACAGCCCATGCGGTAATCCGCAGATTTGAACAGCCAGACGAAATGGGCGGTTATGACCGGTATGAATTGAAGCTCGGCAAGAAAACAACTAATCTGATTTCACCACTTATCAAAGAGTGGGCGGATATGGTGCTGTTTGCAAATTACAAGACGTTTTCCGTAGCCACAGATGATTCCGGCAGAAAACATAAGGCGCAAGGCGGTCAGCGGGTGATGTATACCACACACCACCCGTGTTGGGATGCGAAAAACCGATATGGTTTGCCAGAACAGATTCCAATGGATTACAGTGAGATCCGGGCAATTATTGAAGTTGTACCGCAAGCGGCTACACCAGAAAAGACAGAACCCAAACCAACAACCGAAACTGTTTCAAAGATCGAAGCTGTACTCGAGCCGGAAACGTTTGACGATGGTATCCCGCAAGCCCTTTTAGATTTAATGGAAGAAAGCAATATTACCGAAGAACAAGTCAGACAGGTGGTATTTCAAAGAGGGTATTATCCAGTAGATATGCCGATCAGAGATTATTTACCACAATTTGTGAATGATGTGCTGATCGGCGCGTGGGATCAGGTAAAAGAAATGATTTTGGCAAATCAGGATTTGCCGTTTGAAGTGTAGGAGGACATTTTTATGGATCACAATACAATCGACCGTGAATTAGGCTGGGACGACGAAATTGAAAAGGATGCATCGGATTGGGAACTGCTCCCAGCTGGGGACTACGACTTTACCGTGACCGGTTTTGAACGCGGCCGGCATCCGGGAAGTGCGAAGCTGCCGGCGTGTAATAAAGCGACCGTAAACATCTATATTGAGGCCCCGAACGGAGCGAGTACGACGATTAAGCACAACCTGTTTTTACATACGAAAACAGAAGGGATGCTATCCGCTTTTTTCTGTGCGATCGGCCAGAAAAAGAAGGGAGAAAGGTTGCCGCGTATGGACTGGCAAAAGGTAATTGGAGCAAAAGGCCGCTGCAAGGTGGGCGTTCGTGACTGGACAAATAAAGAGGGTGAAGCCCGGCAGTCCAACGAGATTAAGAAATTTTATGCTCCCGAAGACAATCAAATGGTTGCTCCGCCTCCAGCTAGTGCCCCGCCAGCAGTTCCAAGCGGTGGCGTGTTCACACCGGGTAAATTCTAATGGAACTGCGTCCATATCAAAGTCAGGCAAAAGCGGCAGTCTTTGAGCAATGGGCAGGCGGAAAACAAAAAACATTAGTGGTCTTGCCTACTGGAACGGGCAAGACCGTTGTTTTCGCCAAAATTGCAGAGGACTGTGTGAGAAGTGGCGGACGTGTGCTGATTTTGGCGCACCGGGGCGAACTCTTAGACCAGGCTGCGGATAAAATTAAAACCGCAACCGGACTTAGATGTGCAGTCGAGAAAGCGGAACAGAGATGTAAGGATTCGTGGTTCCGCATTACGGTTGGCAGCGTGCAGACCCTGATGAGAGAAAAAAGGCTGTCAGGATTTCCGAAAGACTATTTCAGTGAAATTATCATCGACGAAGCACACCACTGCATTTCAGACAGCTATCAAAAGATTTTGGGGCATTTTGACAGTGCGAAGGTTTTGGGAGTGACCGCAACGCCAGACCGCGGTGATATGAAGAATTTAGGTCAGGTCTTTGAAAGTCTGGCATACGAGTATACGATGACCAGAGCCATTCAGGAAGGGTATTTGTGCCCGATTCAGGCTGTGACAATCCCACTGAAATTGGATTTGACTGGTGTTTCCACGCAGGCCGGAGATTTTAAGGCAGGGGATATTGATACGGCGCTGGACCCGTATTTGCATCAGATTGCGGAGGAGATGCGTAAATATTGCCTTGACCGAAAAACAGTGGTATTCCTTCCTTTAATTAAAACCAGCCAGAAATTTCGGGGTATTTTGAATAGCAAGGGATTTCGTGCGGCTGAGGTCAACGGGAACAGCGCGGACCGCGCGGACATCCTGGAGGATTTTGACAAAGGCAAATATAACGTGCTATGCAACTCTATGCTGCTCACAGAAGGCTGGGACTGTCCATCGGTAGATTGTGTGATCGTGCTGCGGCCAACGAAAGTACGCAGCCTATATTGCCAGATGGTCGGGCGTGGTACCCGGCTTTGTGAAGGCAAAGATCATCTGTTACTGCTGGATTTTCTCTGGCATACCGAACGCCATGAGTTATGTCGTCCGGCGCATTTGATTTGTGAGAATCCAAATGTGATCGAGAAAATGACAGAGCGATTGGCAGATGCCGGATGCCCGATGGATTTAGAGGACGTAGAGCGTGAGGCAACAGAGGATGTTGTCGCGCAGCGTGAGGAAGCGCTTGCAAAGCAGCTGGAAGAAATGAAGAAACGTAAGCGTAAGCTCGTGGATCCATTGCAGTTTGAAATGTCCATCCAGTCAGAGGATTTGTCTGATTATGTGCCGGCATTTGGCTGGGAGATGGCTCCGCCGTCTCTCAAACAGGTACAGGCATTAGAAAAAGCGGGCATTTTCCCGGATGAAATCGGTAATGCTGGAAAAGCCGCAAAACTGCTGGACCGTCTGGAGAAACGCCGTGATGCGGGTCTCACTACCCCAAAGCAGATCCGTTTCCTGGAAGGGAAAGGGTTCCAGCACGTGGGCACTTGGCCGTTTGAAACCGCCAAAAAGATGATCGACCGGATCGCAGCGAACGGCTGGAAGGTGCCGCACAATATTGACCCTACTACTTATTCGGAGGTGTAACGTGTGGAATACCGCATAGATTTGACAGAACTTTTAACGTATATCAATCCGTCTGACTTGTCATATCAGGAGTGGGTCAACGTAGGCATGGCCCTGAAAGAGGAAGGCTATGCGGTTTCCGTCTGGGACGCATGGAGCCGCTATGATCGCGCACGTTACCATGAGCATGAATGCGAAAAGAAATGGGAGAGTTTCCAAGGAGTGAGTGAACCGGTCACTGGCGCGACAATTGTGCAAATGGCAAAAGAGCGCGGATGGGTACCGGAGACCAGTGCGGGGCATGAGCTGGACTGGGATGCTGAAATCGACCGGGAAAACGATGATTTGATTGTGGTAAATACTGCATGGATAGAAGGTCGTGAGATCGCCCCGCCAAAGGATTGGGATCCGGCCCAACAGATGATTTTGTATCTGGAGACGCTGTTTGAAGCTGGAGAGAATGTTGGGTATGTGGTAGAGAGCTGGGAAAAAGACGGGAAGTATTTGCCAGCAAACAAAGGAAACTATGACCGTACTGCGGGACAGCTGATTGAGCTTTTGAGTAAGTGCGGTGGTGATATTGGCAGCGTACTCGGTGATTATAAGCCCGATGCTGGCGCGTGGATTCGCTTCAACCCGTTAGACGGTAACGGCGTGAAAAATGAGAACGTCACAGAATATAGGTACGCGCTGGTGGAAAGTGACTGTATGGATTTGGAGCGTCAGAATGCGATTATCCGGGAGTTAGAATTGCCGGTAGCCTGCTTAGTATATTCGGGTGGGAAAAGCCTTCACGCAATTGTCCGGGTGGATGCGGCAAACTTTGATGAGTACCGCAAGCGCGTGGATTATCTCTACACCGTATGTCAGAAAAACGGGCTGGATATCGACAAGCAAAACCGAAACCCGTCACGCCTGAGCCGGATGCCTGGGGCAATGAGAGGGAAGAAAAAGCAATTTATTCTGGATACGAACCTCGGCAAGCAAAGCTGGACCGAGTGGAAGGAATGGATTGAGGGTGTCAACGATGATCTTCCAGACCCGGAAAGTATGGCGGATGTTTGGGGGAATCTACCAGATTTATCACCACCCTTAATTGATGGGGTACTCCGACAGGGACATAAGATGTTGATTGCCGGGCCATCAAAGGCTGGTAAGTCGTATGCTTTGATTGAACTGTGTTGTTCAATTGCCGAGGGGCGTCCTTGGCTGGGGTTTTCCTGTACACAGGGAAAGGTTTTGTATGTCAATCTGGAACTTGACCGGGCGAGCTGCCTGCACCGTTTCAAGGACGTTTATACGGCTTTGGGATGGCAGCCTCACAATCTCAAGAATATCGACATTTGGAATCTGCGCGGCAAATCGGTGCCCATGGACAAGCTCGCGCCGAAGTTAATCCGCAGGGCGGCTAAGAAAAATTATCTTGCGGTAGTCATCGACCCGATTTACAAGGTCATTACCGGGGACGAAAACAGCGCAGATCAGATGGCGCATTTCTGCAATCAGTTTGATAAGGTTTGCACGGAACTGGGATGTGCGGTCATTTATTGCCATCATCACAGCAAAGGCGCACAAGGCGGCAAGCGTTCTATGGACCGCGCTAGTGGTTCGGGGGTATTTGCCCGCGATCCGGATGCACTGCTCGATCTCATTGAGCTGGAGGTTACGGACGCGCTACGGGATCAGGAGAAAAATAATGCAGCCTGCAAAGTGATGGCAGAGTATTTGAAACGGCATAATCTTGGGGATGAAGTTTCCCAGGATGACGAGAGCAGCGCATCAGTAATGCGTGGCATTTGTAGGAAGTTATTGGACAATAGGGCCTATCAGGAAGCCATGCGGATTGTCACGGAGTGTGAAAAATTGGTGGAAAATCGAACTGCCTGGCGCATTGAGGGAACGCTCCGGGAATTTGCCAAATTCAAGCCAATCAATTTATGGTTTGATTACCCGGTACACAGAATGGATATGGTAGGAGTTTTGAAAGATATTGATTTGCCGAGTGATAACCATAGGCAAGGAAGAAAAACACCGGAAGAACGAAAAGACGATCGGATGAAAAAACTGGAAATGGCCTATGAATCGGTTCTTTTTGAAAATGAAGACGAACCGATTTCCATAAAGGATTTGATGAAACATTCTGATCTTACACGAAACACCATCAAAAGTTATATTGATGAGCACCCAGACTTCGAACGGGATAAAGATGGATTTGTTACTCGGAAAAATTAATGTGTCAAAGATATCAAAACAGTTTTTTGACAGGGGGTGTCAAAGGTGTCAAAAATATATAACTGTCAACAGACAATAGGATGTCAAAAAAAGGGGTATCAAAAGCCCCCACAAGGGGGGCTTTTGATATACACCCCATTTTATGACACCTATCCTGAGCGCGAAAAAATGATAGGCGTAAAACAGCATTTTGACACCCAAGGAAAGAAGTGCAGACGATGACTAAATTTTTCATGCTTGGAAAATTGACGGGAAGGAGTGTTAGAATGGCAAAATCAACTGACAAGCGATTGAAGGCAGCTTATACCATGCCGCAAGGGTTACGCAAAAGACAACCGGGGAAAGAATACAACATCGAGCAAGACGAAGTTTTCAGATGGATCAAAGACCAGCCCGGATTGATAGAATTTTTATTCGGCAAGTTGTATGACTGGGGATACATACGCTATGACCCGAATACGGGAACTTGGGGAGGTGCCGGAAATGACGACTGAATTTTTTATGCCCATGGTGCCGCCAACAGTGACGCACCAAGAACACGGGGTGAAGGTGGTAAAGGGTAAGCCGGTATTTTACGACGGGGAGAGGCTGCGGGACGCCAGACAGAAGCTAATGGCATATCTGGCCAAACATAAGCCGGAAAAGCGATATGACTGCGGGGTACGGCTGATCGTGAAGTGGCTGTTTCCGCTGACAGGGCAGCACAGGGATGGAGAGTACAAGACTACCCGGCCAGACACCGACAACCTGCAAAAGCTGCTCAAGGACTGCATGACGGCCGTAGGATTCTGGACAGATGATGCGCTGGTAGCCTCGGAAATCTGCGAGAAGTTCTGGGCTGCGCGTCCAGGGATTTACGTGAAGGTAGAGGAGTTATGACGATTGAGGAAGTGACAAAAGCACTGGAAACTGGCGGGCTGGTGGGGTACCGCGACGGAGAATACCGCATCACAGGAGTGGTGACGAGGTACGGGAGACAGAAAAACATGGCAGGGAGTGTTCCAGACGGCTGGTGGTACCAAATTGAGCTGACGGATGCTTATTGTGGGACAGATTCTCTCGTGTATGCCAGGATGGAAGAAATTGAGAAAATCCCCTTAGTTTGAAAATTCGCGTTGTCAACCACAGGCTGGAATAGCTCTAAAATCGCTCAGGATGCCCTGTGACGCGTTTTGAGTATTCGATAGGGTAAATTCATATTTGAGTATCCCGGAAGGGTTTACAGGGCAAAATAGAGCCTGTTTTGAAAATGAGAAAGGAGGGCAGGAATGCCGAAAGGGAATTTGTGTCTGGATGTATTTACCGAGAATCTGGCGAGTATGCAGAGGTGGGAACGTCAGCAATATGACTTCCAGCATACGAACAGATCAGAATATCAGGAGATGCTGGAGGTGTTGAAATATTCCATGAAACATGAATTAACTAGAAGGCAAATGGATTGCTTTCAGATGTATTGTTTTGAGGGAATGTAAGGAGGTCATGGATGGAAAAATTAACCAAAAGCCAGCGCAAATTAGTGGAGGACAACCATAATTTTATTTATTATTTTCTAAGAAGGCATAACCTAA
>CATJNB010000116.1 GCA_949741605.1 uncultured Eubacteriales bacterium
CATCCCAGCAACCCTCAAAGAGCTTGGCGTGAAACCCGAAGACTTTGATACCATGGCTGAAAATGCGAAAAAAGACGTTTGCCAGCTCACCAACCCCAGAAAGGCCACCAAAGAGCAGGTTATCGAAATCTTCCGTCAGGCCTACGAGGGCAAACTGTAATCTTTTTGCTATCCACGCTTTGCCAGCATAAATCCGTATAGAAAAAAGATTTATCCCCTGTGTTTGTAAGGAACACAGGGGATTTTTTCGTGCAAAGTGTTTCTTCATGGGAAAGTAACATGTGACAACCGACAGGATCACCATCGTTAACTCCACATAAGTCGCAGCATCTCCACTACTTACTGCCTCCTTTCAAACAGGTAACGGTTGAATGCAAACTTGGCAACATTCCTCAACGAACGGATGACCGAAAGCATGACTGCATCCTTCATGCAGAACAAATTTCCGTCAAAATCCGCCCATGGGCAAGGTTCACCAATACCCCTCGGTGGCAAATCAGGAACCAGTCATCTCCACGAAACAGTTCGACAAATTTTGCCAAGGTTATGCGGGTATCCAGTGTTTCTCCCTGTGCAACATGGATATAAACTTGATGCTTGCAATTTTGCAATCCTAATTCCCTTCTACACTATATCGTAGAAAACAGAAATATTCCGCCTTTCCGAATCGCGCACAAGGTTCAAAAGTATGAAGATTTTAGTGTATCAGACAGTTTGGCACCAAAATCTTTGATTAAGATTTCTCTGTTGATTTGATTTTGAAAACATACAATTTATCCCTTTCCCATCTCGAAAACAGAAAATCAATGGAATTAAAGAGGAATTTGTACAGGAATGCTGTCAAAACAATACCGCATCTTTTTGAGCATAAGCCCTAGGGACTGATCACATAAAGGGAATTGTAAAGTGTACCCAAAGTCAAGGACAAATTGAAATACAGATAAAAAAGTCAAGCAAATTCAAATGGAGTCAGGGTTTGCATCGAATGATGGTTTGCCAAGCAAAGGATAAACGCCAGAAACAAGGTAACGGTAAAACTCATTTGGTGAGAGTTTTGCCAGTTGCCACTGATAACGGTCGTTATTGTAATAGTCAATCCAATCATCAATGATCACCTTGACCTGGTCGAAGGTCTCACAGTCAGACAGGTCGATCTCATCCTTCATATGGCCGAAGAAACTCTCTTGCGGAGCATTATCCCAGTAGTTGCCTCTGCGGGACATAGACTGCCGCAGACTGCTGTCTTTGAGGATCTGGATGAAACGCAAACTGGTATAGTGGCAGCCCTAGTCGCTGTGGATCAGCGTTTGGGAATCCAGGGACACGCTGTGTTCTCGGACCAGGATATTGACCCTTTCAAGAACAAAGTCTAGTTCAAGGGATGGACTGAGGACATAAGCTAGGACTTGCTTTGTATAGGCGTCCAGGATCGTGGATAGATAACAGAAAACACCGTGATAAGGGATGTAAGTAATATCTGTCAGCAAGACTTTGCGCGGACCATGCTGTTCAAATTCTCGGTTGAGCAGATTGTCCTCCACTGTGTTGGTGCGGATCGCCTTTGCCATCCTGCGGTAGGGACTCGCTTGTCGGATGGGGCAATACAGGCTGTACTTACGCATGAGCCGTTGGATCTTCTTTACATTCATCACAATCGGCTCTGGCAGATGCAGCAGCCTCATATGGATACCGCGAATCCCTTTGGCATAGCCCCGGAATTGGTATGCCTGTAAGATCAGCGAAAAATCCTCCTGGTCCCGTCTCTCCCGCGCCTGCCGCATATCCTCTGCATTTACCCAGCGGTAATACCCGGAACGGGATACGCCAGCAATCCGGCACAACTCCGTAATACTCAACACATTTTCCTCTTTACTGACGATTTCTCGGATCAACTCGAACTTCTTGTCCGGCTTGTCCAACATCAGCGCCTCCGCTTTGTCCCTCCGCCCAGTTCGGTAATTTTTTTTAGAAATTCTACCTGCTGGCGAAGATAAGTCAGTTCATGCTGCATAGCACTGGTGTCGGGAGTTGGGCTCCTTCTTGCTCCTACGTGGCTTTTGGCACGATTCGTATAGCCGCTTGTAAATTCACGCCCCTCTGCTACGCACTTCCTCAAGTTTGACGCCAAGCTGTACATACGTGCGATCCCCAGAACCTCCGGATCATAGCCCAGACTCTCAAAGATGGCTGGTATATACTCTCCGGCTTGGTACCTCGCCCAAAAGATGCGTTTAAATTCCGCTGTGAATGAAATCTGCCGTGCTCGCACCTCGTGTGTATAAGGATTTTCCTTTAGCAGCGCTATCTCATATAGGCCAAAGCTGCTGCGCTTGTGTTTCGGCTTCATCTATGTCCCTCCCTCTTTTTCCAGTATACCATAGCTGTCCATCTCTTGGGATTGCTATCTGTATCTCTGTCCACTTTGGGGGGACGTCCCCGTCATTTTCGTGTCCACTTTCCAGTTTTTCCTTTATGGTCCGTGTCCACTTTATGGGGTACATTTTAATGAGAACGAAGTATAATTTTATTTTTAAGTAGTTTTTTATTTCATGTTCTTTTCTTGCTTGCGGGCTTGACAAAAGTACAACGCTATGTTATATTTTTAATGTCAACATCG
>CATJNB010000117.1 GCA_949741605.1 uncultured Eubacteriales bacterium
ACGCACCCCGCACCCGGCCTCCAGTGTGTCCGGGGTTGCCCCGCAGGCTGCCGCAAAACTCCCCGCCATGGAAACAGAAAAAGTTCCAGCCAAAAAAACCAAAGCCTCTGTCACCAAAACCACGGCTCGGAAAACCACTGCCACAAAAACAGCCGCATCCAAAACCAAAAAAACAGCGGCAGGGAAAACACCCGCTGCGCCAAAGCCGTCCACGCCTGTGCAGGAGGACACAAACCTGAAAAAATCATCTTCCGGGGATGAATAGACCCGACTTTTCGATATATGTTACATTTTTAAGGAGGAATTCGATATGTTACCGAAACAGGAAATTGTTGCCATGCTTCTGGCAGGCGGCCAGGGCAGCCGGCTTGGCGTACTCACCAAGAATCTTGCAAAACCTGCGGTCCCGTTCGGTGGGAAATATCGCATCATTGATTTCCCACTCTCCAACTGCGTCAACTCTGGGATCGAAACGGTTGGCGTACTCACCCAGTACCAGCCCCTGATCCTAAACGATTACATCGGCAGCGGCCAGCCTTGGGATTTGGACCGTATGAATGCAGGCGTACATGTGCTGCCCCCCTATCAGCACAGCAAAAAGTACGACTGGTACAAGGGAACTGCCAATGCTATTTATCAAAACATCCACTTCATTGAGCAGTACGACCCTGATTATGTCGTAATCCTCTCGGGCGACCATATCTATAAAATGGACTACTCCAAAATGGTCGATTTCCACAAGCAGCACAATGCCGCCTGCACCATTGCTGAGATTGAGGTGCCCATGGAAGAAGCGTCCCGGTTCGGTATCCTCAATACCAATGCAGACGGTTCCATTTACGAGTTTGATGAGAAGCCGAAGGTTCCGAAAAGCAATAAGGCATCCATGGGGATTTATGTTTTCACCTGGTCGAAGCTCCGCAAGTATCTGGAGGACGATGAAGCAAACCCCAATTCCTCCAATGACTTTGGTTCCGATGTGCTGCCCGCCATGCTCCAGGCCGGCGAGCGCATGATGGCGTATGAATTCTGCGGCTACTGGAAAGACGTCGGTACCATCGACAGCCTCTGGGAAGCCAATATGGATTTGCTCAACCCCAAAATGGAGCTTGATCTGAGCGAGGAATCGTGGAAAATTTATTCGCGCAATCCTGTCATGCCGCCGCATTACATCGCCGCCGACGCCACGGTACAGGATTCTCTGATTACCGAAGGCTGCAATGTGTACGGCAAGACCGATTTTACCGTCCTGTTTGATGGTGTGACGATTGCCAAGGACGCCGTTGTACGGGATTCGATTGTGATGCCCGGCGCAGTCATTGAGGAAGGCGCGAGTGTACAATATGCCATTATCGGGGAAAATGTCGTGATCGGCAAAGATGCCAAAATTGGCGCACGTCCCGAAGACATGGAAGATCTCAATAACTGGGGGGTCGCTGTCGTTGGCGCGAACTGTGTGATCCCTGCCGGCGCGGTCATCAACCCAAAAGAAATGATCGACGCAGAAACTTATCATAAGGAGGCTGGCAAATAATGCGCGGTAATCATGTAGTTGGAATTCTCTTTTCAAATGTTCACGATGAAAAAGTTCAGGAGCTTACCGAAAAACGCACCATTGCGTCCGTTCCGTTCGGCGGGCGTTACCGTCTGATTGATTTCCCGCTCTCAAATATGGTCAATTCCGGCATCAACAAGGTCGGGGTCATCACCAACAGCAACTACCAATCCCTGATGGACCATCTCGGCTCCGGCAAGGCTTGGGACCTCTCCCGCAAACGTGAGGGCCTGTTCCTTCTGCCGCCTTTTGACAACAAGGGCAATGTACATAACAGCCGGGTGGAATCCCTCTATGCGATCCGCCAGTTTTTGCAGGCATCTCCGGCGGAGCTGGTTCTGCTCAGCGACTGCGACGTGATCTGCAACATCAACTACGGTGACCTTGTGAATTTCCACATGAGCCGCAATGCTGATTTGACCGTGGTTTACCAGTCCGGCATGATCCCTGCAAAAATGAGCGACCCGACCGTTTACAGCATTGAAGCGGACGGGCAAGTCAAGGATCTGCTCATTAACCCAAAGGTAGACGGCGCATGCAATTACGGCCTGAATATGTACCTGATCCGCCGCGACCTGTTGTTGCAGCTGATTGAGGATTGTGTGAGCCGCAATATGTACAGCTTCAAGCGCGATTTCTTACAGCGCAATATGTTCCAGTACCGTTACTTTGGCTATGAATTTACGGGATATTCCCGCGCGATCTGCTCGCCGCTTGAGTACTACCAAGCCAACATGGATCTCATGAACCCCGAAATCCGCGCCCAGCTCTTTAACCCACAGCGTCCGATTTACACCAAGGTACGCGACGATATGCCGGCACGTTACGGGATTGGCTCGAGCGTCAGCAACTCCCTGATTGCCGACGGGTGTGTGATTGAAGGCGAAGTGGATAACTGTGTGCTGTTCCGCGGCGTGAAGGTCGGCAAAGGCGCGAAGCTTTCCAACTGTGTCATCATGCAGGACACGGACATTGGTGCCAACAGCAAGCTCGACTACGTCATTGTGGATAAAGATGTCGTCATTCAGGACGACCGTTCCCTGATGGGTTTTGAATCTTATCCAGTCTTTATCAGCAAAGGCAGTGTTGTTTAAGTCCCAATTATCAAGAAAGGCTCGTGCATCCTATGAAAATTTTGTATTGTACCAGTGAAGCCCTCCCTTTTATGGCCACAGGCGGTCTTGCGGATGTGGCTGGTTCCCTCCCGCAAGCCCTGCGTCAACGCCTGATTGGCTGCCGGGTTGTCATGCCCCTTTATGAGGATATCTCGGAAGAAATGCGTCAGCAAATGACGTTTTTGACCAGCCTGTCAGTCCCTGTTGCATGGCGGCGCCAATACTGCGGTGTCTTTGAAGCCAAGGTCGGCGGGGTGATTTACTACTTTATTGATAACCAGTATTACTTTAAACGCGGCGGTATCTACGGGCATTACGACGATGCGGAACGTTTTTCGTTCTTCTCGCGCGCGATTATTGAAATGCTCCCGTACATTGATTTCCAGCCCGACATCCTGCACTGCAACGATTGGCAGACTGCATTAGTCCCGCTGTATTTCCGCCTGTTCTATGCAAATAACGACTTCTACCGCAACATGAAAACCCTGTTTACGATCCACAATATCCAGTATCAGGGCAAGTACGGTTTAGAGCTGATTAATGATGTTCTGGGCATCCCGGCAGCGGAAGTTTCCCTGCTGGAATATGATAAATGCGTCAACCTGCTCAAAGGCGCCATCGAATGTGCCAATTGGGTTTCGACGGTCAGCCCGACCTACGCGCAGGAAATCCTCGACCCATGGTTCTCCCATGGCCTCGACAGCATTTTATACCAGCGTTCGTGGAAGCTGTCTGGCATCCTCAACGGCATTGACGTGAAAAACTATGATCCTGCTACGGACCCCAATATTTATGAACATTTCACCGCTGACGACCTTTCCGGCAAAGCGGTCAATAAACAGAAGCTTCAGGAACGTCTGGGGCTGGCACAGGATGCCAAAGTGCCGCTGATTGGTATGGTGACACGTCTGGTCGCGCACAAGGGACTTGATCTGGTGAAAGAGGTTCTGGATCAGCTCATGTGGGAAAGCAATGCCCAATTTGTGATCCTTGGTTCCGGCGACTGGGAATACGAAGCATTCTTCCGCGATATGCAAAATAAATATCCCGGACGTTTGGTTGCATGCCATGGCTTTGTACCAGAGCTTTCCCGCAAAATTTATGCTGGCGCGGATATTTTCCTGATGCCGTCTAAGAGCGAGCCATGCGGCCTCTCGCAGATGATCGCCCTGCGCTATGGGACGATCCCGGTTGTACGCGAAACCGGCGGCCTGAAGGATTCCATCACCGACAGCGGAAACGGCGAAGGCAACGGCTTTACCTTCCAAAGCTACCATGGCGGCGATATGCTTTATGCGATCCACCGTGCGCTGGAGGGCTATGCCCAAAGCGAAGGCTGGGAAATCCTCACAAAACGCGCCATGAAGTGCGATAACAGCTGGGGACATTCCGCCAAACAGTACATCCAGCTTTATAAAGATATCATGAGAGACGCCTGATCCCCCGCCGTCCTGTAAAAGAAAAGCACATGGTTTTCAGCCATGTGCTTTTTATTTCTATCCGGGAAAACCCAGACGTATGTTTTCGTGGCATACTACTCCGTGATTACCGGCGGCTGCCGTTAAAGATCGACATGATATCCGTAAAGGTATCGTCATCATCATCGTCATGCGTCATTTCTTCCTGTGCTGCCGCATTGGAGGACGAGGAGAACAGGTTCTCACTGCCGCTGTTGCTGGAGGAAGAACTCTCCTTCTTGTTGGAAGATGAGAGCGATGATTTTGGCTCAATATCCTGCGAACCGGTTGCGATGACCGTAACACTCATTTCATCTTCCATGTTCTCGTCAAACGCAGTTCCCCAAATAATATTGGCATCAGGATGCACCATTTCGGCGATCATTTCGGAAGCAACGGTCACTTCATCCAAACCAATGTCTGGCGAGGAGGTGATATTGATAATCACACCGCGTGCGCCGCTGATGGAAGTTTCGAGCAAGGGGCTGGAAATCGCCATTTTTGCTGCCTGTGATGCTTTATCTTTCCCAGTCGCGTGGCCAACGCCCATATGGGCATACCCGGCATCCTTCATGACCGACGTGATATCCGCAAAATCGAGGTTGACAATACCCGGCAGCTTAATCAGGTCGGAAATACTCTGCACGCCCTGACGCAAAACATCATCCGCAATGGTGAACGCATTAATCAGGGTAATTTTCTGTTCTGTTGCAAGGTGCAGGCGTTCGTTTGGAATAACCACCAAAGAATCCACATGGTCACGCAGGGCCGCAATGCCGGCTTCGGCCTGTTCCATACGGCGTTTGCCCTCAAAGGCAAATGGCTTTGTCACAACACCGACAGTCAAAATGCCCATATCGCGCGCGACTTCCGCCACAATAGGGGCAGCACCAGTCCCGGTACCGCCGCCCATGCCTGCGGTAATAAATACCATATCCGTCCCCCGGATCGCCGCAGTAATGGCTTCCCGGCTCTCCTGCGCGGCCTTTTCGCCGATTTCCGGTTTCGCGCCAGCGCCTTTGCATTGGGTCACCTTTTCGCCAATCTGAATTTTCTGGGTGGCTTTGGAGCGCAGCAGTGCCTGACGGTCGGTATTGATGGTAATAAATTCTACCCCTTTGACGCCCGTGGTAATCATACGGTCAACCGCATTACCACCGCCGCCGCCTACCCCAATGACTTTTATTTGCACAGTATCATCTAACTCGTTATCGATCTCGAATCCCATGTAAGCATCCCCCTATCCTGATGTTTGAAACGTCTTAAAAATTTCAAGCATTCCTATTAATAATTTATCATGTTTCCGAAGAAATTTCAATCATTTTCTCGATTTTATACCCTTATATTATAAACGTTGTGCCGGATGTAGTCAATGCCTGTGGGCATTTTAACAAAAATGTTACGAAATAGCATAATTTTCCCCAAAATTTTCCCAGAGCCCCGTCCCTGCGGGCAATTATGCGGCTGGAGAGCTTACTGTTGAGCTTACCTGGGAACTGGATGTAGGCGGCTGTGAGGAAACAGGTGCGCTAGACACCGGAGCCGTATAGTCAGGGAGAAAGTACACCTTGGATAACTCACGCGCTAAGGAAAGGTTCAAAGTCCCGCGATCGGTGGAACTGATCTCACTGTCGATCACGCTCTGCGCGAACCGGATTTTATAATCGAGATCCGTAGGCAACCCAAATTGCAAAGTAATGCGCCCGTCGTAGACCATCTTGACATTATACGGGTCCGTGACATCAATTTGCGTGATGCGGTCCAGTTCATTTTCCTCCGCGGCAAGCGACATGGTTTCAATAAGCTTGGTCTGTTCCTCGTCTGCGTACTCGACAGGCTTGCCGATCTCCGCCTTGGACAACTTCACCCCTACAATTGCCGGGCAGCCTTCTGGTAAATACGGCACCTGTTCGAGCGCTTTGCCTCTGGCTCCCAGCACCAAATATCCATCCCCATGCTGCACCGCACCTGCCACAACGACATCCTCCACTTGGATCACAAGCGTACCCGGCAGCTTGCGCGACACCTGAACCGACCCAATATACGGCAGCGTTTCCTCAATGCTTCCAGCCGCACCATCGGTATTGGTGGTAAACAAATTCCCTCCGGGGGTAAGGCCGCTGGCCTGTACGATTTCCTCCTGTGTATACCGCGACTCACCCGTCACCATGATCTCCGTGACATGGAACAGTACCGTTAACGATAGGATCACACCGGCAATCACGACTGCCAAAATCAAACACAACGTAAAAATAATACGGTTGCGGCGGCGGCGTTTGCGAACCTGTTCCGGCGTCAGGGATGGTTTTGGTTTTTTAGGTTTTGGCGGCTTGGGAGGTTTCTTTGGTTTCTCCGGCTTTTTCTCACGTGGCGGTGGGGCTTTGCGGGAGGCAGCCTGTGGTGGTTTCTTTTTGCCCTTTTCCTCCCGGTGAGGAGCTGGCGGACGTCCGCGCACAGGAGGATTTCCCGCCGGCATACGCGGACCGTTCCCATCAGAGGGGGGCTGACGGGTCGCAGCCTGCCGGTTCCGCTGGGCGGCAGCATTGCGCTGCTGACGGCTGCCCATAGCAGGCGGCTGCGAAGGTGTGCGGGGATTCCGGGAAGAAGGCGGCGTTTGCTTTGCGGCAGGATTTGACTCCTTTTGATTCATGCGTTCAAAATAGCCAAAATCATATTCTTTTTTGCCGTTTCTGCGCTGATTTGCCATAGCTGCCTCCTTTCCCTGTTTTTTCACGTCCGCTTAATCGTCTAGCCTTACAATATTTGCCCCTAACTGCGCTAAGGTCTGCTCCAAATGTTCATAGCCGCGGTCAATATACCGCACATGGTTGACTTGTGTGACGCCTTCTGCGGCCAGCCCTGCAACCACCAGTGCTGCCCCGCCCCGCAGGTCCGCTGCCTGCACCGATGCCCCTGAGAGATGCCCGACCCCTTCAATGACTGCCACCCGGCCTTCCACCTTAATGCGCGCGCCCAAACGGGTCAGTTCGCCAACATGTTTGTAACGGCTCTCAAAAATGTTCTCTACAAACACACTCGTCCCCTGTGCCACACAGGCCATCGCCATGATTGGCGCCTGAGCATCCGTCGGGAAGCCCGGATAGGGCATCGTACGCACACTTTGCAGCGGGCTCAGACGTTCTGGAGGCATAATCGTAAGCTCTTTGCCCCGTACTATTAACTCACAGCCTGCTTCCTCAAAAACCGGCAAAACGGGTTCCAAATGGGCAGGTTCAATCCCGCGAAGCAAAATCCCGCTTCCCGTCACAGCGGCGGCGGAAAGGAGCGTAGCGGCGGCAATGCGGTCGGGAATGACGTGGTGTTCGCAGCCATGCAGATGTTCTACCCCTTGGATCACAATGGTACTGCTCCCTGCGCCCTGTACCCGCGCACCGCAGGCATTGAGGAATGCGGCCAAATCACAGATTTCAGGTTCACAGGCAGCATTCGTAATCACGGTAGTCCCTTTGGCGAGCACAGTCGCCAGCATAACATTTTCCGTCGCGCCCACGCTCGGGAACGAAAACCCAATATTTTTCCCGCGCAACCCATGGCGTACCGAACAATGCAAACGGCCATGATCCTCGTGGATCTGTACCCCCAGCTTCTTGAGTGCGGACAAATGCAAATCAATCGGGCGCGGCCCCAGTTCACACCCGCCGGGGAATGATAATTCCGCTTTTCCGGTACGTGCGAGGATCGCCCCCAAAAACACAATGGACGATCGCATTTCCCGCATCCATTCGTCCGGGATATCAAAGTTATGAATCTGAGAGGAATCTACTGTAACGGTACTGCCCTCCCGCTGTACCTGACATCCTAAATGGCGCAGAATCTGAATCGTAATCCCGACATCCGAGAGCTGCGGACAATTATGCAGCACACATTCGCCGCCGCACAGCAGGCATGCCGCCAATAGGGGCAGGGTGCTGTTTTTGGCCCCATGGACCCTCACTTCCCCCTCCAACCTGCACGGACCTTCAATTTTGAGCCTAGCCACAACAAACACCCTTTCCCCATAGAAATTCCCGCAAACCCATGCGAGTATCGGTATATCCTATGCGTGCAGGGAAAAGATGTGAAAAGCGTATTTACGGGACAATTTCCCGGATGATTTGATAAATGCGCTGGTTTGCATCGTCAATGGCCATGGCCTTGGCGCATGCCCCAAGCTGCGCGGCGCCCTCTGGTTTTGCGAACACCTCCGCAACCTTTTTACACAGCGTATCGCCGGACAAATCCTTTTCTTCCAAAATGAGCGCGGCACCCCGGCGCACCATGGCCATGGCATTATGGAACTGATGGTTTTCCGCCACATTCGGGGATGGGATCAGCACAGCGCCTTTGCCCTGTACCTGCAATTCACTCAGGGTGATCGCCCCAGCCCGGCAGATTACCAGGTCAGCCGCTGCCAGACATTCCGGCATATTATGGATGTATTCGCGGATCTGGATCTGGGGGGTTTTCCCGAGATCCACCCCTTTTTCTTTGAGCAGGTCCGGCATCCATTTGCCGTACTGCCCATACCCATGGATATGCTGGTACTTGCCGCTTTTCGCGCTCTGTGCAATCAAATCCGCGACTGCCTCATTGATGGTACGTGCGCCAAGGCTTCCCCCAAATGACAAAATGACTGGGCGTGCGTCAAGCCCGAGCGCTTTGCGGGATTTTTCGCGGTTTGCCCGGATCACCTCCCCCCGGACGGGGTTCCCAGTCAGGACGCAGTTCGAGGATGGGTCAAGGTGTTTTTTCGCGTCCTCTACCGCCAGCATCGTATAACGCGCCTGTTTGGAGAGCATTTTATTGGTCACACCGGGAAATGCGTTTTGTTCATGAATGATCGCGGGGATGCCCATACGCATAGCCTCGCGGATAACCGGCCCGCTGACATAGCCGCCAGTCCCCACACAGAGATCGGGTTTAAAATCCTGCAAAATATGTTTGGCCGCGCTGCTCGCCCCCATCAGCCGGCATACCGTTTTGAGATTGCGCCCAATATTCCGGAGGGTGAGCTTGCGCTGGAAGCCGGAAATGACAATGCTTTGAAACGCAAAATTGGCGGCCGGAACCAAGCGTTCCTCCATACCGCCTTTTGCGCCTACATATAAAATTTCAGTATCCGGCTGCTGCTCACGCACATACCCGGCAATGGCCAAAGCAGGGTTAATATGTCCGGCTGTTCCGCCGCCTGCAAATAAAATTTTCATCCGGCTATCGCGCCCCTTTCGTTGTGAGACAATGTGTTAAGTTTTTTCGATGTTCGAGGTGCGCGAAATCGACAGCACCACGCCCATCTGTGCCAGCAGGATACACAGGGATGTACCGCCGTAACTGAAAAACGGTAAGCTGATGCCGGTGTTGGGGATCGTATTGGTCACAACCCCGATATTAAACACCGCTTGCAGCCCAACCTGAAGGCTCAGGCCCACACCCAGCAGCATCCCGAATTTATCCTTGGCACGCAGGGAAATCACAATGCCGCGCCATACCAGCAGGATAAACAGCAGCATGATGATAAACGCCCCGACAAACCCCAGTTCTTCACAGATAATGGCATAAATAAAGTCATTCTGAGGTTCGGGCAGCCACAAATATTTCTGCCGTGACTGCCCAAGCCCTACGCCCATCCAGCCGCCGGAACCAATCGCATACAGGGAATTTCTGGTCTGCCAAGTTTCCTGCCAGAAATCGCGGTTAAAGGGATCAAACCACCCCTGCACACGCACATTGGCATACCCGTCGCTGAACAGGAAGAACATAATCGCAGCAACTGCCACAGCTGTGAACACAAGCGCAAACCAACGGAACTTTACCCCGCCTACAAACAGCATGACGCCCGCAAGGCTCAACAGGATGATCGTGGCCGAGAGATGAGGCTCTACCACGACCAAGCCACAGGTAATCCCCACCACAATCAGATGCGGCAGGATTCCCACTTTAACGGTGTGCATTTTTTTAAAGTTCAGGGAAATATAATGTGCAAACCACAGCACCAAAGCAAATTTCGCGATCTCCGACGGCTGGAACTGAAACCCGAACAGTTGGAACCAACGGTGAACGTTGGCAATTGGAGGCATCAGCAGTACAATCCCAAGCAGAATCCACGAACCGATCAGCAGCGGAAACGGCAGCTTATGGAGCCAATGGTAATCGAGGTAGGAAATCAGCACCATGAAAAACACACCGATAACCGCAAAAATCCCCTGCCGGAGAATGTAGGTGTAACTACTCCCAGTATTGTAATAAGCCGAGGCATAGCTAGCGGAAAACAGCATAATCAGGCCAATAATGACCAGCGTCAAAACCAGCAGGAAAAATGGCAAATCAATGCCCGCGCGCACGGAAAACATTTTGACTTTATTGCGGACCTTGCGAATTTTCGAGGACTTTTTGCCCGGCGGGGGGATTACCCGTTCCGGGCCGCGTTTGGGTACCGAACCCGGGGATGGACGGCGCATAGGGGGAGTTCTCGGAGCAGCCCCGGCAGAACCGGAAGGGGGCCTTCGGGCAGGCTGACGCATGGGTGGCCTTGCCGAATGTGGATTACGGTTCATGAGACAGCTCCTTTCTTACACAATTAGTTTGGGCGATCATCCATAAAAGGGAGTCACCCCATACAGCACCAGGAACACACAGCCAATCCCCATCAGGATGGTCACGGCGCTGAATACAACACAAATTTTCATCTCGCCCCATCCGCACATCTCAAAATGATGATGGATCGGGCTCATTTTAAAGAGACGTTTGCCATGGGTGAGCTTGAAGTACGTGACCTGCAAAACCACGGACAAAATTTCCGCCAGATAGATGACCCCCAGCGGCAACAGCAAAATTGGCAGGTTCGTGCCAAATGCCAGCGCACATACCATGCCGCCCAGAAACAGCGAACCGGTATCGCCCATAAAAACCTTGGCTGGGTTGAGGTTCCACACCAGAAACCCCATACATCCGCCCGCCGCTGCGACAGCTAAAATGCTCATGCCGCCCATGCTCAAAAAGCTTGCGATGAGCATGAAAAAGATACTGACAAAAAAGGTTACCGAAGCATTCAGGCCATCAATACCGTCCGTAAAGTTGACAGCATTGACCATGCCGACAATCACAAGGGCTGCCAAGATCCAGTAAGCAATGCCCAGATCTACAAACCCCACAAAGGGGATCAGCGTAGCGGACGAACCGCCGGACAGGAAAATGGATGCCAAATATGCCGCTGCCACGAGAAACTGTAAAATCAGTTTCTGCCAGACATTCAGGCCCAGATTGCGCTTTTTGACCACTTTGATATAGTCGTCAAGAAAGCCTACCGCGCCAAACCCGAGCGCCATCCCAAAGCCGCCGACCACCTTCACCATCATGGCAAAGGGCTCTGCAATGCCAAGGGCACTGCTCTGCGACTCGGCAATATAAAAACCAGTCAGGCCGACAGCCAGAGCAACCGCGCTCCCCAAAATGAACATTAGGCCACCCATGGTTGGGGTACCGTCCTTCTGCGCGTGCCATTTGGGGCCTTCCTCGCGGATGGTCTGCCCAAACTTGACCTTTTTCAAAAATGGGATGAACCATTTCCCCACCACCGCCGTCACCGCAAAACCGATGACCGCAGCGATTACAGTCCAAATTCCTATCATATATTGTTTCCACCTTTTTCTTGTGTTGCTTCTGGCGGCCTTGCAAAAACAGCCTTTGCTTTTTTCATCCCGTGCCCCTTATTCTTTGTGCAGATAGGCCATGGAAATCTCGTTGAGTGCCTTTAGCACTTCGGCAAACGGAATCCCACAAGTCAGAGCCGCCGATGCCGCAATCAGGGAACCGCGTACCGCCTGTTCCTTGCCGCTACGCAGCTGGATACGCCCGATGACGCCCACGCCCACCATTTCAAACGCATAGCCTTTGTCTTGGAAATTGCGGACATTACGCGCAGTAAAATCAGCGTTGTCGCTCGTCGCAGAATAGGTCAGCAGCCGGCAGGTTTCGGGGACGCTTTCCCCTTGCGGCAGGTGCAAATCGGAATCATAGTCCGACACGCACACCGAGAAGCGGGAAAGCTCCTGTGCGCTTTGCGTAACCTGCCCGGTCACGAGCGCATACGGCACGCCCACAGCGCTGCCTTTTTCCCACTGGGACCACAGAATCACCTGATAACGCTCTGCAAACCCGCAGCTTGAGAGGATCTTCTGGAGTACCGGCAGGGCAAGGCCGCTTTGCTCACACGCAGCGATCTCATCCGTAAACACAATCAACCGGATACTGTTAGAAGGTTTGCACTCCATGAAACCAACCCTTTCTATATGGGATTTTGGGTCGTGTCGGACTAGGCAACCTGGTCCTCCTCGACAAACGTAACATTGATCACCGTACCCGGACGGACTTTCTGCCCGGCCTCGATACTCTGTGCACTGGAAATCACGGTACCATTGGTTAAAGCGGCGCCAGTCATGCTGACCTGTACGCCCGCATTCGCAGCTGTACGGTTGACCTCGCTTCGGGTCATGCCAGTCAGCGGTGGGACGGTTACGGTACGGCTCTGGCTCTCGGTATCGGTAAAGAGTGCCACAGTACCGCCCTTCGGGATCGCCCCGCCCGGCGCCGGAATCTGCTCGAGAACCGTTTCGCCGCTGCCATAGACCTTTGCGGTATAGCCGGCAGCCTCAACCCTTGCCTTGGCTTCCGCTGTTTTCTGGCTAATGACTTCGGGAGCTGTGCCATCCATTTTAGAGCGTTCTTCGTCGGTATATTCGGGTTCCACGCCAAGGTACGGCAAGATTTCCGCCATGGTCTTACTGAACACAGGCCCGGCTACCGAACCGCCGTAATAATTCTCACCCATAGGCTCATCAAAGAACACCAGCAAAGCGATTTCCGGATCATCAGCAGGGGCAAAGCCGCAGTATGACGCAATATACTTCATTTTGATGCTGTCCAGCTCTGCCTGTGCCTCCCGGATTTTGCGGTCTTTTTCCTGTTGCTCGGCAACCCGGTTAGGGCCGTCGGACACGACAATTTCCTGCGCCTCTTTTAATTTCAGACGGGCGTTCGCCTTTTGGGTTTCGTTGAGGGCAACCTTCTGCGAGGTACCCGTTTTCCCTGCCACCCGGTATCCAGCCACATAGCCGTTTTTCGCTGTGCCTTCCCGGGCGTTGGTCTGGAGGATCGTACGCACCCGCCGGGATACATCCTCAGAAATCACCTGGCGTTTGACAGAAGTATCCGCTGTTTCGACGATATTGCCGTTGGAATCCAGCACTTGGGCAACCACATGGGGCTGTACGAGATAGCCGCCGTTTGCAATCACACAAGCCGCGGTAACCATTTGGATCGGAGTGATCGTAAAGCCCTGGCCAAAGGAATAAACCGCCAGGTCAACAACCGTCATATTCTGTGCGCCCAGATAAATACTCCCCGCTTCACCGGGCAGATCAATACCGGTACGCTCCCCAAACCCAAAGGCTTCAAAGTAATTGACAAACTTTTCCTGCCCTAAGGTCTGGGCGAGGGTGACAAACAGCGGGTTGCACGAGTTGCAAGTACCCTCCACAATGGTTTGCAGCCCATGCCCGGAACGCCGCCAGCAGTGGATCGGATTATCGCCTTCAAACGGGATAATGGAACCTGTACAGGTAAAGGAATTGTTTTCCGTAGTAATATTTTCCTCAAATGCCATGGAAAGGGTAATCATCTTAAAGACCGACCCCGGATTGTACGTATCACTGACTGCTTTGTTTCTCCATTGCTGCGTACGAGCATTGGCAAGCGCCTTGGCTTTTTCTTCTTCATCGGTAATCGCGTCAATGCGTTTCTGTTCTTCCGCATCAATGACAAAGGGCTCATTGGGGTCAAAGTCGCCGGACACCGCCATGGCAAGCACAGCCCCGGTTTTTACATTCATTACAATCCCGGTGGCACGGTTGGCAACCTTATTTTGCGCCACCCCTTCGTCCAAGTATTTTTCCAGAATATGCTGTACAGTTTCATCAATCGTCAGCACAAGGTCATACCCATCCTGTGCATCAACAAGCTGTTCATACTGGAAGGGCATATCCGTACCGCGGGCATTGCGCGCCGTAACCATCCGTCCAGCCGTCCCGGTCAGATAGCTGTCGTAATAGGCTTCCAGCCCCTCCAGGCCACGCCCTCCGGTACCGGTAAAGCCCAGCACCGACGACGCCAGCGTGTGATAAGGATAATACCGTTTATAGTCCTCCTCCAAACGGATCACCCCGGTAATGCGCGGCTTCTCCTCGGCAAGCTGCTCCTTGAGCTCGAGGATCTTATCCTTGACGTCGCTCTCCACCTGGCGTTTGACAATCACATAATACGAATTTTTCTGAAGGCTTTCCATCAGGTCGGAAACTTCCATATCCAAAATGGGGGCCAGCCCTTCAGCAATCCGCTGTTTTTTGATCTCTTTGTCTTTATCATCCGCCAAAGCGCGGGGCTCGAGCACCACCTGCCAGACCGTCGCACTGGTTGCCAAAACTTTTTTATTGGCATCGTAAATGGTCCCGCGGTGTGCCGTGATGGTCGTATCCTTGAGCTGCTGATCGACCGCAGCCTGCTTGAGCTTGGCACCGTCGACTAACTGAATACGGATCAGGCTGAACAGGATCGCACCGAACCCAATTACAATCAGGCCGGTCAGAATAATCATCGTCCTTCTCCACATTTTGACGGTGGTACCTTTTGCCATGGGGTTGTTCCTCCTGTTATAAAAATGAGAGTCAAGATCACCTCTTAACTCTCGGATTTCACGGGGCTTTGGGATCGTTTTGTACAGGGAAGGGTCAAGCGGCAGTTACTCCATACATATTGTCCGTCCCGCGGCATTATGACAGCAAATTCACCAACGAGTTCCAAGCGGACACCAGCCAATTCTGATTGATCTCGGTGATAACCTGTCCCTTATCCCCCTGTGAAATCCCAATATAATTCATCTGGCTTTGCACAACCCGTTTCATCCCGAGGGTATCGGCAGCAACGGACTCAATTTTTGCCAAAGAGGTTTGGGAATCCAGATTCATTTGCAGCTGGGTTTGGATACTCTGGCTTTCTTTTAACGCATTATTTGCAGTTGTGATGGATTCGGTCAGCTCGGTGAGCTGCACCTGCCCGAACACAAGGAAACTGGAAATCCCGAACATAATGGCTAACCCCGTACAGGTCAGCATCACGCGCAGGGCACGCAGACGTTTCCGGAACTTGGAATTTTTCTGCACCTGTTCCTTTGGCATTTCCAGAATTTTATCGTTTTGGGTGTCGGAGCCGGGGACCGGTTGAGGTTTCGTTTCGAAACGGGAAAAGTCATAGGCTTCCGAACGGTTTGGTTGATACAAAACGCAACACTCCCATTCATGTTTACTCCACGGAATTGGCTGCATCCGGCAAGCGTTCACAGACCCTGAGTCTGGCGCTGCGGCTGCGGGGGTTTTGCCTGAGTTCCTCCTGTGAGGGGGCAACCCCTTTTTTATGGACAAGACGGGCTTTGGGGTGCTTGCCGCACACACACACCGGGAAATCCGGCGGACACGTACACCCGGTACACCAGTCACGCATCCGCTGTTTGACCATGCGGTCCTCCAGCGAATGGAACGTAATGACAGCGAGCCTGCCGCCCGGAGAAAGCAGGGAAAACGCGGCGTCCAGCCCTTGGGAAAGCTGATCCAGCTCCCCATTTACTGCAATACGCAGTGCTTGGAACGTCTGGCGGGCAGGATGTCCCGGTTCGCGGCGCACAGCAGCGGGGACGCAGGCTTTCACAATTTCCGCCAGCTGCACCGTGGTTTCAATCGGCGCCTCCCCGCGGGCTTTTTCAATGCCCTTGGCAATCTGTTTGGCATAGCGGTCTTCCCCATACTGGCTGATAATCCGGGCCAAATCCTGCCACGTCAGGGTATTGACCAGATCCTTTGCGCTTACCCCCTGCTGGCTCATACGCATATCAAGCGGGGCATCATAATGGTAGGAAAAGCCGCGTTCCGGGGTATCGAGCTGGTGGGAGGACACCCCAATATCTAACAAAACACCGTCTGCCTGCGTGATGCCGCAAGCACCCGCAATCTGCGCCATTTCTGAAAAGCAGCCCTGACGGATCACGGAACCCGGGTATTTTGCTAAACGCTGCGTGACCGCACGGATGGCATCGGGATCTTGGTCAATCGACAACAGAACCCCGCCGCAAAGCCGTTGCAGAACCGCTTCGGAATGGCCGCCGCCACCCGCCGTCCCATCAATATAAACCCCGTCAGGACGCACCGCCAAAGCCTCGATGGTTTCCTCGAATAATACGGGTTGATGTTGAAACGCCATGTGACACACCGCCTTAAAAATCCAGCATATCCATGGCTTGTGCAATGCTGTCTTGAGTGAGGGAAGAAGAAAACTCCGCCCATTTGCTGGTACTCCAGATTTCCGCGCGCGTGGCGGCACCAAGAAAGGTAACGTCCTTTTGCAGCGCGGCATATTCCCTCAAAGGCTGAGGGATCAGGATTCGGCCTTGTTTGTCTGGCACAACCTCCGCAGCGCCGGCAAAGAAAAAACGTTGCAGGCCACGCGCCTTGGAAACGGGCATAGCAGAAACCTTCTGCTGCAAGGTTGCCCACTCCGGGGCGGAAAGCACAAACAAACAGCCGTCCAGACCTTTGGTAATGTAAAAGCAGGGCCCCAGGTCATCGCGGAACTTAGCCGGGACACTGACCCGGCCTTTGGCGTCAATGGAATGCAGGTATTCACCGATTAACATTGCCGCCCCTTTCCGCCGGGGGACACCATTTCATGGTACTTTCCCCCACCTTTTACCACTACTAGTATAAATTATATAGCATTCAACAGGGAATTGCAACCTTAAATCCGGGGCTTTTCAGAAAATCAGGATAAAAATGAAAAAATCGCCCTTTATTTAGTGTATATAAAAAAGACACCACAATATGTCGTGGTGTCTTATACAACGGAAACAAATTATTCATGATTTGTTAATCTTTAACAGTTCTGTGTCACGAACCGGACTTGCGCTGCGAGGATTTGATCCCCTGGCGCGCCTTACGCAGCTCGGCAAGGCTTTCGGCAATCGCGTCATCGGTACGGCGCATGAGGTCATCGACGTATTCATTAGAAGCTTTCCGCATTTCCCGGAATTGAGCCTGCGCCTGTGTGAGCATATCATTGGCGCGCTGCTGGGCCTGCTTGACAATTTCGGTCTGGCTGATGAGTTTTTTCGCGCGCTCCTCCGCCGCCGCTACCAGCTTTTCCGCTTCCCGTTTAGCGTCTGCAATGATCTGGGCACGGTCCTGAACAATCGCACGCGCTTCCTGAGTTTCGTGAGGCAGGTTTTCCCGCAGCTCATCGAGCAATTGCCGAACCTCCGCGCCATCGACCACAGTACGCCCGCCGCTCATGGGAAGTTTCCATGCTTTATCTACCAATTGATACAATTCATCCATCAGTTCATCAATATTCCGGTCACTCATGACAAACCCCTCCTATTTCCTGTATTACCATCGAATGATCTCCGGGACAGCCTCTCCTGAATTTCCTGCAAAATACTCGGCGGTACAAAAGCAGAAATGTCCCCGCCAAAGCTTGCCACCTGTTTGACCATGCTGGAACTCAAAAACATATATTCCGCACTGGTGGCCAAAAACAACGTATCGAGCATGGGATTAAGTTTTTTATTGGTCAGCGCCATCTGGAACTCGTACTCAAAATCCGACAGCGCACGCAGCCCTTTGACAATCGCTGTGGCCTGCCGCATTTTGGCATAATCCGCCAGCAAACCGTCAAACGCTACCACTTCAATATTATCATCCTGCACCGCCTCACGGATGAGTGTAATCCGTTCCTCCGCCGTAAAACTGCAATGCTTTTGTGGGTTTACCATCACCGCCACGATCAGATGGTCAAACACCTTGACCGCCCGGCTGATAATATCCAGATGCCCCAGCGTAACCGGGTCAAAACTGCCGGGATAAATCCCGATTTTCATACTTCCACCACTTCCTTACGCCGGTACATGGTCAGCGAAATTTTCCCGTACCGGTACCGTTTCCCTGCACAAAATCCCCCCACTTCATCCGGGAGCTGTTCGTCTGTTGGATGCTCACACAAAATGGTGCCTCCCGGGTTCATGGCTTGTACCACCAAGGGGAGCGCCTTTTGCAAAAGGCCGTGCAAATAAGGCGGGTCAAGAAAAGCAACATCGAATTTCTGCGGGTTCGAGGCAAGGTACGCAGCAAAATCCATCTGTACAATCTGTACACGGTCCGAGAACCCACAGTGCGCCGTATTTTTGCGGATCACTTCCACCGATTCTTTCGCGCAGTCTACCAGGATAGCCTGTTTTGCCCCGCGGCTGACCGCTTCCAACCCCAGCTGCCCGCTGCCCGCAAACAGATCCAAAACCCTGCGCCCTTCCAGATCAAACTGCACAATATTAAACAGCGATTCCTTGACCCGCTCGGAGGTTGGCCGTACTTGTTCCCCTTCCAGGGTCACCAATTTTTTCCCCCGTGCGCTTCCTGTAATGATCCGCATTTTTCTGGCTTCCTCCTAGATTCATATTGTTTCATTATCGCACTTTTTTACGAAAAAGTCAACTGAGCCAACCAGCACAATCGCCGCACACGCCTAACATCCCCAGACACATTTCTTGAGAAAGGCAATCCAGAAACGTTAGCCGCCTGCGGCGAAAATATAGTTAATTGGGAAGTACAACCCCAAACATATC
Organism: uncultured Eubacteriales bacterium; assembly: GCA_949741605.1. GTDB lineage: Bacteria > Bacillota > Clostridia > Oscillospirales > Acutalibacteraceae > UMGS1071. The sequence goes on from CATJNB010000117.1 coordinate 18,844, forward strand.
GGCGATATCATCAAGGCCTTCCTTGATTTCCTCGGGGGTATAGTTACGGGAAATGAGGTAGTCGTAAGCAAGGTCGTTGATTTGTGCATAAAAACTAAGGGCAAGCGACAAATACTGGAGATTGCCCGGTTCAGCGCGGTCAAACAGAATGTTTTCCGCTTCGTTAATCTCTCCGTTTCGCAAATGGCGGTCCATCTCCTCATAGAGGAAATCGACAGTCGTGAACGGCTCTCCGGCAGCCGGAAGCGGATAGGGTTCGGGCTTTTTTTTGAGCAGCGTTTTGGAAAGGAAATGGATCGTATCTTTGGCTTGACGTTTCATATCATCTTGTTGGAACATACAAGGAAACCTCCCGTTATTTTTTCAATTCGACAATCGTGACCCCGGATTCGCCCTCGCCGTACACCCCCAGCCGGTAAGAACGCACAGCCGGATGGCGTTTGAGATGGTCATGGATGGCAGAACGCAAAGCGCCGGTGCCTTTGCCGTGGATGATGGTGAGCAGATGGACTTTGGCAAGCTGCGCGGAATCAATAAAACGGTCGACATCCAGAAGGGCATCCAAAACAGTCTGCCCACGCAGGTCAAGCTCCGTAAGGCCACCGCCGCGTCCTGACGAAACCGTTTTGGTAATGCGACGCTGCGGGGTTTTGACCTTCTCCTCCTTGAGCAAACGCAGGTTGCCAAAGGGGACGCGGGTTTTAATCAGTCCAGCCTGTACCGTAGCTTCCTCTGCATTCGGGTTCACCTCAATGACCGTTGCTTTCTTATCAATATCGAAAATCAGCACCAAATCGCCAACCTTCAGGGGACGCGGCAACACATAATGATCCGCGTCCTTGTGCTCAACCGGGTCTGCTGAATTTTCGAGCTTACGCAGGCCGCCGCGGATTTTCGCTTTTTGTTCCGGGGTCAGCTTGGCGGATTTTTGAATCGCGTCCATCTCTGCCATCATGGAATCAATTTGCGCGCGGGTCCGGGAAACGAGATTCGAAGCCTGCCGGCGCGCGACCTCAATTTCTGTGGCAGCATGGCGTTGGATTTTTTCTTTTTCCGCCTGCGCCTCCTGCCGCAGTTTCTGAGCCTCCTGCTTCATCTGCTCGACTTCCATACGCTGCATTTCCAGTTCCTGCCGGCGCGACTCCAACCCCTGTACCACTTCTTCAAACTTGGCGTTTTCATGGGAAACGAGTGCTTTCGCGCGTTCTACTACGGATTCGTCCAACCCCAAACGCAGGGAAATCGCAAACGCATTGGAACGCCCGGGAATACCGATCAGCAGCCGGTACGTGGGGCACAGCGTCGCCACATCAAACTCACAGCACCCATTTTCAACCCCTTCGGTTTTGAGTGCATATTCTTTGAGTTCAGCATAATGGGTGGTAGCCGCGATCCGGGCGCCTTTGGCACGCAGTTCTTCCAACACAGCAATCGCTAAAGCCGCCCCTTCTACGGGGTCTGTGCCGGCGCCAAGCTCGTCGATCAGCACCAGGCTATGTTCGTCCGCCTGTTTCAAAATGCGGATAATATTCGTCATATGGGCAGAAAACGTCGAAAGGGACTGTTCAATACTCTGTTCGTCGCCAATATCCACCAAAATATTTTCAAAGACAGCAATCCGGCTTCCCTCTGCCACCGGGATCATCAGCCCGCACATGGCCATGACCGTCAGCAGACCAAGCGTCTTGAGCGTGACGGTTTTACCCCCGGTATTGGGGCCGGTAATGACAAGGGTATCAAAAGCCCCGCCAAGGGAAACATCAGTAGGCACCACTTTATGGCGGTCAATGAGGGGATGGCGCGCAGCTTTGAGGGAAATTTCCCCCTGATCGTTGAGGGTGGGCATGGTGGCTTTCATTTGATACGCCAAGGAAGCTTTCGCAAAAATGACATTCAAATCCACCGCTGCCTCATACCCGCCGACCAGTTGGTCCGCAAACGCACCGACTTCCCCGGAAAGCACCATTAAAATCCGTTCAATTTCTTCGCTTTCTTTGGCTTGCAGGACGCGGATATCATTGTTGGCCTCCACCACATTCATGGGTTCAATAAAGACCGTCGCGCCGCTGGAGGAAGTGTCATGCACCAGCCCCGGGACATCCCCGCGATGCTCGGCTTTGACCGGTACTACGAAACGTCCTGCCCGCATCGTGACAATGGGGTCCTGCAAATATTTCTGATAGGCAGCCGAATGGATCATATGATCCAGCTGCTCACGAACCCGGGCAGACGCACTGCGGATTTTTCGGCGGATATCGGCAAGTTCCGGGGAGGCATGGTCTGCGACCTCGTCCTCGGAAAGTACGGTCGTCTGGATGCGGTCCTCCAAATACTGGTTTGCGGCAAGGGAATCAAAACGCCAATCCAGACCCGTCTGCATGCCTTCACTTTTTTTGCGCCATTCCCCGATGCCCCGCAGGGTACGCAGGACACCGGCAATCCGCAAAAGTTCGGTCAGATTGAGGACACCGCCGGACTCGGCACGGCGCACCGCATTGGCAATCCCGACCAGACCATGGAACGACGGCGAACCAAAACGTGCCATCAAGGTATAGGCGTCATCGGTATCACGCAGCAGACGCTGGGCATCCCGCAAGCTGGTTTGCGGCTCCAGGGTGAGCGCCAAATCAGCCGCATCGGGACAAGCGGTATGTTCGGCAAGCATCTGACGGACCTTGTCCCATTCGAGAGCCTGCTCATATTTTTTCAAGGGAAAGGGGGAATGAGTATTCACCAGAAAGAAACCTCCTTTTCTGGAATCTGCGGAAAAACGGCTTACAAACCGTCCCGCATCTGATGGTAGAAATCGAGGGTGGAGAAAGTGCGGGAGAGGGTATGCAGCAAATACCATTCCGTGACTTCTCCGAGATGTTTCAGGGCAGGGGGCGGCAATTGGAAGGAAAATAATTTCTCAAAATCCGCATAAATCGTATGGCGCAATGCAGTCAGCGTCCCGCGCCCGAGGGCGACCGACGGGGTCTGCCTGTCCTTTGGAGGGAGCTGTTCCCAACAGGCGCGGCAATAGAGGATGCCGTCCAAAGGAAGGAACAGCATCTCCTGCGCTTCATAACACCCGCACTGCGTGCATGCCACCAAATTCGGCATATACCCGGCAAGCGAAAGCATCCGCATTTCGACAACGCTTTTCAACAGCTCGTTTGGGCGCAGCCCCTTGGATAAAAAATGCAGGGCATTTAAAACAAGACGCAAAAAATCCCCCGCCGCGGCCTGTTCGGGAGCGAGCGCGCAGGCCAGCTCACAAAAATACTGGGCGAGAGAAAGACGTTCCAGATCCTTACGCAGGTCAAAAAAGACCGCGATTGGCTGAGCGTCATCAATGATGTATTTGTCCCGTGCGTGGTAAATGGTGAAACGGGAATAACAAAGCAGCTGGGTTGACGAAAGCTGCCGGCTGCGGGACTGTTTGGCGCGGCGCGCAAACGCACGCAAAACCCCTTGCTCACGGGTCAGCACAGTCACCAGACGGTCGTTCTCGCCCACAATGCTTTCCCGGACCACCAGCCCCTCGGTATGGATCTGCATAGCCTGCCTCCTGTCTGCTGCCGGGGTGCCTGTACTGGCAATAAGCCAGATAATCCTGTACGCTGCCCGTATGGACAAATTGCTGCCATGCGGTGTTCTCTTCCATGCTCGTGCCTCCCAAACCAATGGATTTGCCTTTCATAGAAAAGTATTTGCGGTCTGGGCACAGGTATCCCCGGAAAAAACCGGCAATGCGCCAGCCCCCGACAAATTCCGCATCGCCACAGGGTTATTCCAAGCTGGTTTTATCATAGCCGAGGGTGTGCAGGATACTTTCGCGGTTGCGCCAGTCCTCCTTGACCTTCACCCAAAGCTGTAAATTAATTTTGCAGTCAAAAAAACGCTCCATGTCTTCTCTGGCATACGTGCCGACCTTTTTGAGCATGGCGCCTTTTTTCCCGATAATAATGGCCTTATGGTTGGTACGCTCACAAAAAATGGTCGCGTCCATATCGGTGATGCCGCTGCCATCCTCCCGCTCGCGCATCCGCTCCACCGCTACGGCAACCCCATGCGGGATTTCCTTATCCAGCAGGCGCAGCAGTTTTTCCCGGATCATTTCTGCGGCCAGCACCCGCTCGGGCTGGTCGGTCAGCGCGTCGTCTGCGAAGAAATGCCCGCCCGGCTCACAGAGCTTTTTGAGTTCCAGCACCAACTCCCGCACGCCATCGCCTGTCTGTGCACAAACCGGCACCACGGCATGAAAATCAAACCGGGCAGAGTATTCTGCAATCTGCCCCATCAGCAGCGACTTATCCGAAAGGGTATCAATTTTATTGATCGCCAAAAGGGCAGGGATGCCAAGCGACCGGAACTTTGCCAGGAGATCCTCATCGGCAGGCGAAACGGGCTTTCCCGCTTCCACCACGAGCAGACCGATGTCCACCCCGGAAACCGATTCTGTGACGGATTTTACCATATAATCCCCCAGACGGCTGCGCGGCTTATGCAAGCCGGGGGTGTCCAAAAAGACAAGCTGATCCTCGCCCTCGGTCAGCACGCCCATAATCCGGGTACGGGTGGTCTGGGGCTTACTGGATACAATCGCGATTTTCTGTCCTAACATGGCGTTGAGCAACGAAGACTTACCCACATTCGGACGTCCTACAATGGCGGCAAAAGCCGAGCGTTCTTCAGGATGGATGGATACAGACAAAAAAACCCTCCTTTAAAAATAGATATGTATAAGGAATTATTCCTCATGGCCGTGGAGCACATAGCTGCTGGAGCTGGGCAGGCCAAGCTGGGTCATAACCTTTTCTTCCTTCTCACGCATGCGTACGCGGTCCATACCGCCCTGCTCATGGTCATAGCCGAGCAGGTGCAGCACCGAATGGGCGGTCAGATAACCAACCTCGCGTTCCAAGCTGTGGTCATACCGGTCTGCCTGCTCCATGGCCTTTTCCATAGACAGCACAATGTCCCCCAGGACTTTAGCCCCGGTATCATGGTTGATATCATACACGCCGTTTTCCCCCATGGGGAAGGACAAAACATCGGTGGGCATGTCCTTGCCGCGGTATTTTTTGTTCAGCTCGTGGATCTGTGCATTATCCACAAAAATCACGCTGATTTCGGCAGGGGCGTCAAAATTCTCCAGACGCAGCACCGCATTGCAGCAGCGCCGCACAAGCATCCTAAGACCAGTGGGGATTTTCACGGACTTTTGCTGATTCTGGATGATAACTCTGATTTTTTCCATATACTCGGCTAACTCCTTTCTCCATGTTGCCTTTCCAATGCCTTTTCATAAGCTTTAATAATACTCTGGACCAAGTGGTGACGAACCACATCCGTTTCCTGAAAGCGGATCTGGGCAATATCGTCAAGGTTCCTCAAAATACGCAGCACGTCTTTGAGGCCAGAACGTTTGCCGTCCGGCAGGTCCACTTGGGTAATATCACCAGTTATGACCATTTTAGAATTAAACCCCAGTCTTGTCAAGAACATTTTCATTTGTTCTGGAGAAGTGTTCTGTGCTTCATCTAAAATAATGAAACTGTCATCTAAAGTACGCCCGCGCATATACGCCAGCGGCGCTACTTCAATATTGCCGCGCTCCAGATACCGCTGGTAGGTTTCCGAGCCCAGCATATCAAACAGGGCGTCATACAGCGGGCGTAAATAGGGGTCCACCTTCTGCTGAAGGTCACCGGGCAAAAAGCCTAATTTTTCCCCCGCCTCCACCGCCGGGCGCGTCAGGATAATCCGGTTGACTTGTCCGGCCCGGAACGCCGTAACCGCCATGGCGACAGCCAGATACGTTTTGCCGGTCCCGGCAGGGCCAACCCCAATGGTAATGGTATTTTGTTTAATGGCAGCGCAATAATTTTTCTGCCCCAGGGTTTTGGGTTTGACAGGCTTGCCCTTGGCGGTAATACAGATACAGTCGCCGGCTAAGGATTCAATTTTTTCCTCGCGGCCTTCGTTGACCATAGAGATACAATACCGGACATTCTGTTCACTGAGCGCCTCGCCGTGGTTAATCAGGGAGAGCATGCTCTGGATCGCCCGCACAGCCCGCGCGACCGATTCGGGCTCGCCGGAGACCTTGATCTCCGCGCCCCGTCCAATCACACGCACCTGATATTCCGACTCAATGATTTTAATATTCTCGTCAAAGCTGCCAAACAGCGCCACAGCATGTTCCATACGGTCGATATTGATTTTCTGTTCAAACATTCCATGTCACCTTTCGTATTCCGGGGGAGTGCGCGGGCGTTCGCAGGATGCGAGGCCCTTTGAAAATAAGTGCTAATTTGTTTTTAGTATAACACATTTTATACGAGAAGTCACCAAAAATTTATTCTAAACTTGCACGAAATTACAAAACGGAATCTGTTTCTAGTAAGATTTCCTGTTCCACGGCGATATTTTCCTCACAAACACATTCCATTTCCAACCGGTAAACCCCATCCACCACCTGTTCGCGCTCCAAGGCAGACGTTACTTTCCCGTCTTTTAACACTTCGGTTTGTTTTTTTCGGATTTCTTCAAGTGCTTTCTCCCTTGCCTGCTCCTGCGTGAGCGTTATGGCAACCGGCTCCTCGATTGCAAAGGTTTCTTCGTACAAGGTCACAGGCAGCTCCACCCCATGGATCACCAGCGGCTTTGACTGGAGCGTACGGGTATATGGGACATCCGGCTCCCCTTGAAACGATAAGGGAAGGGACGCCCCGAAAATATGGAGGCTGCGGCGTGTAACCTGCTGTCCGGTTGTCCGTTTCTCCATCTGCTCCAGAGGTACTTCCATCACAAACACCCGGCGGGTCTGCGCGATAATCTTTGCCGACGCATGTATAAACGATTCCTGCCCTTCGGCGCCTGTCAGAACGCCGCTCACCAGCAGCTGCCCCTGCACGACAGCATCCCCGACTTTCACCTCCGATACCCCATGGTACACGTCCATAGAAAGAATCTGCCCGTTCATGGCCGAGAGTACGTTCACTGGTTTTGCGGTATCCTCAACTTCCGGGATGGCAATGCCTTCTTCCAAACGGATTTTGGCGGTATTTCCCCAAGTATTCACAGCCACCCATCCAATTTGCGGGAACTTCGCCATTAACCGCTGCTGCACAACACGCGGTTCCAGCTCGTTTTTCGGCATCCCCGTATATAACCCACATTCTGCGGCAGCCTGTTTGATCTCATAAGCCGACAGCGTTTCATTGCCCTCGACGTCAATACACCACACCCGTGTGGACAGCAGAATCAGAATGACAACCGCTCCCACAGTCCCATATAAAAGACCGCGCTGGCCGCGGCAGGCCCGCCACACAAACGGCAATCCGTGACGCTTCTGTACACGCAGCCGGACCCCCGCTTTTTTTGCCGCCGACCAAAGCTTGCGGTACTGCCGGCAGCTGACCTTTGCCTGATGCCCCTGATCTGTTTTGTCAATATCCCACAGCACATACCCTTCCCGTGCGGCGAGCGTCAGGAACCTTTCGGGAGAATGCCCCGCAATGCCGAATCTGACATAGCCCAGCCACCATCGGATGTTCCTTAATATCATGTTTCCCGCCCCTTATATCAAAAATTCAACCGCAGTCACAAATCCTTCCACAATTAAGGAATCTTCCCGCAGGCACCGGATGTGTAAATTGCGCCCGCTGAATTTTGTCACCATTTTTCCTGTTTTCACCCGGATCACTTCCCCGGTATATTCCAAAATGCCCCCGCACCCTTCCACGGTTACCTGCGTGTTGCCGCTGAATTCCATGTGCGTCACATTTGCCAGCACTGCCGGTGGAAGCTCCAATTTACGCGCAGCCTTTTCCAACCGTCCCACGCCCCATACAATCCCGCCATCGGACTGTTTCTTCTGTCTGCGTCCCATAACCTTCCCCCATCCCGCCTGTTTTCCTATCTAACCTTTATGCTCCCGCAACCATAAAAATCACTGCCCCATCATAAGTATGAAGCAACACCCCTCATTTCAAAAAGGAGGTCCTGCTTTGATCCGCTCGAAATGTAAACTCATCATCCTAGCCCTGACCGCCGCCTTTTGTGCCATTGGCCTTGCCTGCTTCCCGGCTGACGCCGCACAGGGCGCCTCCTCTGGACTGACGTTTTGCATCCAAGTATTGATCCCATCCTCGTTCCCGTTTTTGGTGCTATCCTCTTTTTTTGTCCATTCGGGACTTTCGCAGCGTCTGGGACGCCTGTTGTGCCCCATCACCCGTTTTCTGTTCCGGCTGCCCGGCTCCTGCGGCGCGACAATCCTTCTCAGCCTTGCCGGGGGCTATCCGGTAGGCACCCGCGGCATCGCAACCCTGTACCAGAATCGTACCATCTCCCAAAAACAAGCGAATCAAATGTTTTATTTCTGTGTCAATGCCGGCCCTGCTTTTACCATTTCTGTGATTGGTGCCGGTCTGTATGGTTCTCCCCGCCTTGGGCTTTACCTGTTTGTGTCCGGTACGGTGGCGTCGCTGATCCTTGGGGTTGTTCTGGGACAGTTGTCCCGCAAACAAAACACCCCCATCGAACAGCCGGAAACCCCAAAACCAGCCGTACCATGGGGGGATGCGTTAGTATTGTCCGCTTTTGACGCCGCACGTGGGATGGTCAGTGCATGCAGCTTTGTCATTTTATTTGCAACCGCATTATCCCTGTTCGAACGGGTCGGTTTTTTACCGTGGCTGTGCAAGGCTCTCTCTGCAATCGGTTTTCCCCCCGCATTTGCGGAAAGCATGTTCCCGCTGTTGTGGGAAATCACAGGGGGATCTGCCCAAGGCGTACTGCTGGGAGCACCACTCCCATTGGTCGCGTTTGCAGCGGGATTTGCCGGGCTTTGCGTCCATTTTCAGGTATTGGCCACTGCCACCCCGTTTCGTCCCAGCCGGTGGAAATTTTTCCTTGTGCGCCTGATCCATGGGGGGATTTCCGCAGGCTGCGTGACAGCGCTCCTGCACCTGTTCCCGGTGCCAATGGCTGGGCCTGTCGTGGATGTATTCCACAACACATCCGACATGCTCCATGGTACCCTGTCCGCAGTCAACGCCCCTCCAGTCCGTGCAGTGGCTGCGGGGGCGATCCTGATCGCCTTATGTATGGTATTAATTTTATCTAATTTCCGCCGTTCCCAGCGCAATTTATGATAGATTTCAACAAAAATGTATGGTACAATGAAAGCGGAACCTTCACGTATGCGCTCGAATCCTTACATACTCCCCATAAAAACAAGGACAAACCGAAAGGAGGGCGATCATGGCCAGAACAAAACAAAAACTCTTTGGCAAGCATATCCCACCAGACTGCCATTACTGCTGCCACAACCATACCCCCGAAGAATCCGTTTTGTGCAGGCTGAACAAAACCATGCAAGAAGACGGGCATTGCGATAGCTTTGCTTACGACCCGTTGCTGCGCAAACCCCAAAACCTCCCCGCTTTGCAGCGTTTTGATGCGGATGATTTCAAATTATAGGGGTTTCTAAGAACCTTTCCCACTCAAGGGGAGGTTTTTCTTTTTGGGCAAAAAACAACCTTCCTGCGGCGTACATCCACAGGAAGGTCGGAGGTCACGCCCGGACAATGGGAATGAATGTCACGGGCGGGAAATGTTCAGTTAGAAAAGAGTAGCTATGCACCGAAGCACAGCGGGGGGATTATTGCAGCAGCTGCAAGACGGATTGTGGCTGCTGGTTAGCTTGGGCCAGCATGGCCTGCGCGGACTGTACCAAAACATTCATCTTGGTATATTCCATCATTTCCTTTGCCATGTCGGTATCACGGATCCGGCTGTTGGCAGCGGTCAGGTTTTCGCTGGTGGTGTCGAGGTTGTTGATGGTATGCTCAAGACGGTTCTGCAAAGCACCAAGGCTCGCTCTCTGGGTAGATACCTGGTCAATGGCTGCATTGATGACGTCAATCGCCGCACCTGCACCCTTCTGGGTCTTAATGTTAATGGTATCAATCGTAGCACCGGTATCTTTGCCATC
>CATJNB010000118.1 GCA_949741605.1 uncultured Eubacteriales bacterium
AGATTCTCTCCGGTGTTTTTCCTATGCCCATTTATACAATTTTAAACTTTTTTTGAATATTTCTTTTTAAACCTTGACATTTATTTGCAGGTTTGCCAATGGGAATATCCAGTCCATCACGGATGAGGAAGGGAACACCCTGACTTATACTTATGATGGACTCAATCAACTCGTCAAGGCAGAGGATACGAAATACAATTCCACCACCACTTATGCTTATGATGCAGGCGGTAACTTGATTGAGGAGAGGGTTTATTCCGGTACCGGGGATGATCTGGATCAGATGCTAATCATTCCTTATGAGTACAACAATAGCAACTGGAAAGACCTGTTGATTTCCTATGACGGAGAAACGATCACTTATGATGCGATTGGAAATCCATTGTCTTACCGTGGTGGTATGGAGTTTACTTGGAATGGCCGAAAACTGACTAATATTCAAAGGAATGGCACATCGACCAGCTACGAGTATAACGTGAATGGAATTCGTGAGCGCAAAACCACAGGCAGTGTAGTGACAGAATTTTTCTTGAATGGCAGTACGATTCTGGCACAGAAAACGAATGGCAACACGATGTGGTTCTTCTATGACAGCAACGGAACCCGTGTAGGATTTACCTATTTGGGCCAAACGTACTATTATGCGTACAATGCTCAAGGCGATGTCGTACAAATCCTTGATTCGAGCAGCAATGTTGTGGTAGAATATGAGTATGGATCTTGGGGTGAAGCGCGCAATATTACTGGTAGCATGGCTTGGACGATCGGCGAGGAAAATCCTTTCCGGTATCGCGGCTATTACTATGATTCAGAGAGTGGTTTGTATTATCTCAACGCCAGATATTACGACCCTATGACTCATCGTTTTGTTAATCCTGATAACATCATTGCTTCTAATGGAGATATTACCTCATATAATCTGTTTTCGTATTGTTCCAATGATCCGGTTAATTTTTCCGATCCGACGGGAAATGCTGAGGTTGCGGCTGGTGCTGGTGGTGGCAGCGACGTGCTATCAATAATCGGAGCTATATTTTTTGTTGTTCAGGAAGTTGATGCGATTGTACATGGACGCCCCTCAGTATTACAGGAAATTGGGACAAGTGTGTTGAATCTTGCGACTCAGGCCGGAGAAGCACTGAATAATTTTTTGGCTCCACCCAAGACGTTAGCCCAATCAACGCCTGATGAAATGGTAGATGCGGTAAAAACGATATTGGAAAAAGATCGCAAACGCAAAGTATATAAGCAAGCGTGGTTAGAACATGGTAAGGTCATGACAGGAAAATCTGTTTCTTATGCTGAGGCAAGGGCGTCATTAGAGAGTGGTTCCTCACAGAACTTTATGTGCAGAAATTATCTGGAAGCAGCAGCTCTAGTGGCCGGAATACCAGATAGTTTTCATGATGATAGGCATCTACTGAATGGAAAATGCAGATACGAAACAGAGGGGCGTTATCGTCATTTTCATGTGTATGGTCACCACGGAGCTCCTCATATTTGGTATAAAGGAGAAGAGGGGATTACATCAGAAAGCCTGGAACCTTATTGGTAATTAACGAATTATTATGTCTGTAAACATTTTGAAAGGAGATTTTATATGCCAGATTTAAAGGAGGAATTAAAGGGTCGAGCTTATAAGAGATTTATTCATGAGGCTTTAAAAAGATCAGATATGTTTTCGTTTACCTTACGTATGGACTTTGTAAATTCTGTCTTATCGTCGCCTGAGTTCTATCCAAGATTAGATGAGGAGTCTAAAAAGCGTTGGGATCAAATGATAATAGAGAATAAACAAAGGAAAGAGATTTTTCATACGAAATGCATGAGCTTTGTAGAAGAATTTTCGCCATATCTATTGAAAAAAATTTCGAGAAATTATTGGCCAAACACTCGTGTTACATGGTCAGGTAGGAAAAATATTACCCTTCCAGAGGTATACTTTTTCCGAAGTGAGCAGCGGTTGGAATCACTTCTGATAGCTCCAAAACGTTTATATGCATGGAAATATCCGTATTATCCAGATGATTTATGCTTTTATCGAGAAGGAAAGTGTTGGTTTAGCATAACGGCCCATGAGCAATATTCGTATTTATGGGCAGACAGTACGGACGATATCCATTTTTGGAAAACGTTAGGATTAAAATTTCGCAGATGCTATAACCCGAAATATGAAAATGAAAATCATCGATGGGACGAAAACAATATTGATTCAGACAAATGGTTTGGATGCCCAGTGGGTCCTATGTAAGTTATTAAAAAATTCAAAATCTTTATTCAGTGATAGAGATTAGTATAACCTAAAACGCCCAACAGGAATTTATTTCCTGTTGGGCGTCTTGCTGTTTCAAAGTTTGAATTTTGACTGGTTTCAATAGAAAAGATCAGCATTGCGCTGGTCTTTTCCCTTTTACGTTGCACGGTTAGCAACATGTCTTTATTTGTTTTTGGCTTTTGTGACCATAAATTCTACTAGCTCTAATATACGTTCCTGTTCTTCAGGGGGCAGCTCGCTGATAATCTCTGCAAGCCAACAGGCTTTAATGGAATACCCAGCTTTCACAACATCCTGTAACAATTCGTTTGGAGTAATTCCAAATTCATCAATTAATTGTACCAAGGTAACAAGATTAGGTGGGTATTTTCCTCGTTCCATATCAGACACATGAGCTTGCTCTAAATGAATTTTTTCGCCTAATTGTCGTTGGGTTAAATTGTTTCGATTGCGATATAATCTTATTGTTTTTCCAACTTTTTTTGCTATTTCAATACCATCTATGAGATTACCCCCTTTCTTAAATATTTAATTATAATAGATTTTTTATGTTTTTAATATGGTTTAATTAGTATATTTTTTGTTATATATATTAAATAATGTATATTATTTTCTTAAAAAGAAGTTAAAAGAAAAAAAGTCATGCTAAAATAAAAAATAAAGTCTAAAAACTTTATTTTTTGTTGGTTTTATTCTTTTCTTTAGTGAGCATAAACTCTATCAATTCTAGGATGCAATTTTGTTTTTCAAGAGGTAGTTGGCTAATAACCTCTGCCAGCCAGCTTGTTGTGACAGAATAACGGGTTTTTACAACACTTTCTAACAGATCATTCGGTGTAATTCCTAACTCGTCCACAATTTGGAGAAAAGTGATAAAACCGGGAAGTTTTTTTCCACGTTCTATTGCAGACATACTCTTGCTCAGAATGGCTACTTTCATCCCTTGCTCTGCCAGCGCTTTTGAAATTGCATAGCCAATACCCCGCGAACCTCCAGTAACAACCGCTGTTCTTCCGTTTAAGGTAAACACTATTCCACACTCCCATATTCTTCTACATGGATCCCGTGAATGGAAAAACCAGGAAGGAGCATATCCTTCCCATCAACCCCGCATACCGAAACCGCCTTCTGCAATTGTTCGATTTTTTCTTTGAGCTGCTCTAATGTATTACACGCCAAATACACTCGCGCAAAAACCTGCTGTTCAGTTCCCAACATCGTCTTGGTAATGGTATCGCCCTCCTGAAGGCGGATCACACTGCGAAAAACCGAGGAATCTTGAAGAACCGTTTCCCATCCACTGATTTTGTCAATCGTTCCTTCTGATAATAAATACCAAATCGTTGAAGCATAACGTCCCCAATCCCTGCAATCCTTCAGGCTACTTACATCCCTATAAGCATTTTTACCTGTCAACGCAAATCGAATCAACCGTTCCAGATGGTCAAAACCAGTCATTTCCTGTACCGTCAAATTGGGGGCCTCACCTTGCAATCGGAATCCCGGATCGTAAACATAAAAATTGCCATCTTCAACAAAAGCAGATATCATCAAAACTCCATTTTGTATCCCCATATTTTGGAACATATTACACATTTTGTCATGTAAGACTTCATAATATAGTGCTGTATACTTAGAAGGCGATATGGACCCCAAACATACTGGAGTGCCCCCCTGATCTCGACAGGTAAACCGATCTGCAATGATTGAAGGCCAACAAATGCCATCCACAAAAGTATAGAAAATAAAGATATCGTCACATTCCATATAACGTTCCACTAAAAAACGTTTGCTTTTTGAATGTTTTAATGCCTTCTCTACTGCGTCCTGCAATTGCGTTTCCTTGTAACAAATACTCATCCCTTTTCCAGAATTGCTATCAGCAGGCTTGACAAGGACAGGATATACAAGCCGTTCTATATTCTTAAATTCCAATGCACAGCTCACTGGATAAGTTGGAATATGGGAGATTGCATATTTTTGGCATTGCTGGTTAAAACGAATTTTGTCCGTTAAAATCTTGCACTGTTCCTTGGTGCCATAACATGGAAGCCCTAATTTTTCACAAACCTGCTGATAAGATAGGATTAACCGGTCTGCCACACCTACTAAAACACCGTCCACACACAGCCGTTTCCCTAAATCCACCAGAGCTTCTACATCCATGCCATCTACATCATAACTTTCCGCAGCAAATTTTTTTGCAAATGCACCAGGTATATAATCGGTTACAATCGTATGAACTCCTAGACGATTGGCTTTCTCAACCAAAGGTACCGTTTCGGGATTGGCTCCTAAAATCAAAAGTTTTTTCCCTTTGAAATGATCCATCTTATCTTTCCTCTCTAAAAGTTATAAGATCAGTTTTTCTCCCATTGCCATAATCCGGTAAGACTGATTGGGTAATTGTTTCTTCATTTCTTCGGAAAACCTTTGTGGATCACCGCCGTGTTCTGCAAAATTCCAATAGTGGCATGGAATCGCAATCTTAGGCTGCATCCATTTACACAAAGAAACCGCTTCCCGTTCATCCATATTTCCAAACTTTCCGTTAATGGGGCAAATCAGTACATCAAATGGGCCGTGCTGCAAAATTTCCGATATTTTATCTAGGCGTAACGCAGTATCTCCCGTCATATAGATGGATTTTCCCTCCATCCGAATGATAATCCCAATCGCATCTGGCATTTCAGCGCCATGATCACAAAATACTGCTCTTATCTCCAGACCCGAATGTTGACAGGCCATCCCCTCCGACAGGCAAATACATTGTTCGATTGGCAAACCAATTGCTTTAGAATATTGATAAGCATCCGGTGATGCCAGCAATTTTGTGTGCCCGTTTAACATCATATTAGGTAACGAATCCACATCAAAATGATCCTCATGTGAGTGGGTCGCAATCAGATAATCGAAGATCACTTCTGATGGGTCTAACAAACAAGGCATCAGACGCTTAAACCCATAATATCGTTCACAGCAATTGCTCAAATATAAATCGACTCCTAGGAGTGTGCCGTCCATTCCTTTCAATATAAATCCAGCTTGTCCCAGAAAAAAGATGGCAACCCCACGGTCATGATTAACAATCTGAGAAACTAAAGAATTCATCTGATGCAAGCCTCCTATCCCATCTGGATGAAATTGCTTTTTTTCTTGTCTGGTTTCTAATCAATAGGCATACAGTACGGTTTCTCCAACTTCACAGTAATGTTGTCGGATCGCAAGCCTATAATCCGGGCAAATTTCTTTGACCTTTAATGCAATACGGTACATATCATAGGGATTGTGATAAATACACAAGGCAAGCTTTGGACGATCCCGTTGGATCACTTTTTTCGCTCCAGCTAACAGATTCCACTCAAAACTCTCAATGTCGGCCTTGAGAAATGAAATCGGCTGTTTGGAAAAATATTCATCAATCGAATAGATACGAATTCCTCCGTCTTCTGTTTTCGAAGATTTACATAAGTTGGCATTCATGGCCCCAGATCGATCCGAAGATGGGGATACTTGTATATGATAATTTTCTTCCCCAGTTCCAGCTTGTACCAACTGTATCTTATCATTTGGAATTGCCCATTCTTGTTTCAGGCGCTCCATGCGGACTGTTAATGCCTGAAAACTGGCGTCACCAGGTTCAAAAGCAAAAATTTTTTGAAAGGAACCTGTTCTAAGCATAAGATAGCATTCAATGGTATCTCCCACATAGGCTCCACAATCCACAAATATCTCATTATAATCAAACTTTTTAAACTCTGTGACTGCAAAATATTGATTTGGAGTGGTAAGCTCTTGATTTTGTTCCACTTTTCCCATGCGCGCTAAAATCATATTGGCATAGGTAGCTTTGGAAAAATCATCTTCCAGCATATCATACACCCGCAAAACATCCTCCGAATGCTGACAGAAAACATATTCATCTAACGTACAAAATTCTGCCCCTTCAATCGGATTCTTTTGCAAGGAATTGAGCATAATATTACGGGTACGAGATAACATACAGCAAATCAAAATCAAAGAAGATTTACATATGGTATGGGCTTCCTCAAAATTCACAACCGGACGCCCACAGAATTGTGTGCCATGTTTATTCGGAGTATCATCAATAAAATATTGAGGATCTAGCTCCTTGGAACTTCCAAAGCACACAGCATTTAATTCTGCAGTATTACCGGCACCATAAATTACAATCTGTTTATCATTAGAAAATTTTCTTTTTAAAACAGAAACCAAACTTTCTCTCGCTGCTTCTATATCAAGACGGCTCATACCGATCTCCCTCCAAATACCGTTAAAAAAATTTTTTTAAGTGTGAATCATTCTGGTCAAGAATGGATTCCCACCAATTTCGATTTTCTACATACCATTGAATGGTCTGTTTGATACCGTTCTCAAATTTTGTTTTCGGTAACCATCCTAACGCATCGTATATTTTTGATGGATCAATTGCATAGCGCAAATCATGACCTTTTCGGTCAGCTACATAAGTAATCAGATCTTCTGGCTTTCCTAATCGCTGGCAAATCAACTTTACAATATCAAGATTACACATTTCATTATGCCCGCCGATATTATAAATTTCTCCTACACAGTTACCGTGAAGAATCAAATCAATCGCTTTGCAATGATCTTCTACATATAGCCAATCCCGTATATTAATCCCCTTGCCATACACTGGTAAGGGTCTATTTTGCAGAGCTTGTAAAATCATTAATGGGATTAATTTTTCCGGAAACTGATAAGGTCCATAATTATTGGAACAACGGGAAATGCTCACTGGCAAATCATAAGTGCGATGATATGCCAAAACCAGAAGATCCGCAGAAGCTTTGGAGCTGCTATAAGGCGAACTGGCATGGATGGGGGTTTCTTCTGTAAAAAACAAGTCTGGCCTCTCCAAAGGCAACTCTCCATAAACTTCATCAGTAGAAACCTGATGATAGCGGGTAATCCCAAATTTTCTGCAAGCATCCATAAGAACTGCTGTCCCCAAAATATTTGTATGCAAAAAAATTTCGGGATCTTCAATGGAACGGTCTACGTGGCTTTCTGCCGCAAAGTTTACAACAATATCTGGATGTTCCTCTTCAAAAAGATAAAATATTGCTTCTCTGTCACAGATATCCTGTTTCACAAAACGGAAATGAGGATGATCCATAATTGGATGCAGGGTAGCTAAATTTCCGGCATAGGTCAGCTTGTCCAAACAGACAATCCGGTCATTTGGATGCTGCTGCATCCAATAGAAAATAAAATTTGCGCCAATAAATCCAGCACCCCCTGTTACAAAAAGTGTCATAAAAAGCAATCCTCTCTATGTAGATTTTAATGTAAAAACTTATTCTCTGCCACTCGCTGCAAATGTTCTCCATAGGGAGATTTGCCATACATATTTGCAGATTCTAATAAACGTTCCCGGCTGATCCATTTTTCATAATAAGCAATTTCTTCTGGAGAAGAAATCACTACTCCCTGCCTATTCTGAACCGTTTCTACAAAAATTGCCGCCTCCATCATACTATCTACTGTACCGGTATCCATCCAGGCAAACCCACGTCCTAAAATTTGCACCTGTAAT
The DNA here is from genome assembly GCA_949741605.1 of uncultured Eubacteriales bacterium. GTDB lineage: Bacteria > Bacillota > Clostridia > Oscillospirales > Acutalibacteraceae > UMGS1071. Next base: position 7,857 of record CATJNB010000118.1, read on the forward strand.
CGTCCTTCGTCCAGATACAGCTGGTTTAGATCGGTAATCTCTAACTCTCCGCGCAAGGAGGGCTTGACCTGTTTTGCTTTTTCTACCACCCGATTATCGTAGAAATACAACCCAGTAATGCAGTAATTTGATTTTGGATGCTTGGGTTTTTCTTCCACAGAAAGGACTTTCCGATTCCGGTCAAACTCTACAATACCAAAGCGTTCAGGGTCTCTTACATAATAACCAAAAATGGTTGCATAACCTTCCTGTGCATGCTTGAGTGCTGTCTGCAAATTTCTACGGAACCATCCACCATAAAAAATATTATCTCCTAATACCATTGCACAGGGATCGTTGCCAATGAAATTTTCTGCAATCAAAAATGCTTGTGCCAGTCCGTCCGGGTTGTCCTGAACGGCATAAGAGAGACGGATTCCAAACTGGTTTCCATTCCCTAACAGTTCCTGAAATCTCGGAATATCAAAAGGAGTAGAAATCAGTAAAATGTCACGAATCCCTGCAAGCATTAGGGTAGAAAGAGGATAGTAAATCATCGGCTTGTCATAGATAGGCAACAGTTGTTTCGAAATCACTTTCGTCAGGGGATATAAGCGAGTTCCAGAACCTCCTGCCAGAATAATTCCTTTCATAAGCCGCCCTCCTTTTAGTTTTGGCAGTCGAGAATAATTTTACAAATTTGATCTACCGCTTCAAGCTTCATATCCGCATACAAAGGCAACGTCAATACTTGCTGGCTGACCCGTTGTGCAATGGGCGTACACTCTGTATGGTACTTTCCTGCGTAACATGGCAAAGTGCTGGTCAAAGGATAAAAATATTTTCGAGCTTTTATCCCATGTTTTTCCAGGAGTTCTAAAACATCATCGCGTCCTACACCAAAAAGCATTTCATCCAGTACGATTGGGAAATAGGCGTAATTCGGCTGAACTCCTGTTTGGGTGGGGCTGAGTTTGAGCCCTTTAATGCCGTTTAAATGTTCCAAGTAGCGCTCTACGATCGTTTTGCGTTTTGCAATCTCGACATCTACATACCGCAGGTTACATAACCCCATGGCAGCACGAAATTCATCTAGCTTTGCATTCGTCCCCAACTCTTCTACTGTATCCAAGCAAGTAAAACCAAAATTCTTCAAACAGGCTAACTTGTGGCCAAACTTTTTATCGTGAAAACAAACTCCTCCGCCTTCAATAGTATGAAACACCTTTGTAGCATGAAAACTGAAGCACGACACATCACCGTATGTACCAATTCCACGTCCCTGATAACATACACCAAAAGCATGGGCAGCATCATAGAGGACTTTGAGTCCATATTTTTTGGCAATATGCCCGATTGCTTGTACATCACAAATATTTCCGTATACATGAATTGGTAGAATAGCTGTAGTTTGTGACGTAATCAGAGATTCTATGTTTGACGGATCTATGGTGAAAGTAATGGGGTCAATATCACAAAAAACTGGAGTCAAGTGGTTGCGAACAATGGCCTGCGTTGTGGATGCAAAGGTGAAGGGAGCGGTAATGACTTCCCCCTGCAAGCCCAGTGCTTGGAGTGACAGTTCAATGGCCATATGGCCATTACATAGAAGTTCCATATGCTCGACACCCAGATATCGTGCCAGTTCTTCCTGCAATTTTTCATGTTTTTCTCCCATATTTGTCAGCCAGCGACTGTCCCATAAATCTCGGATTTCCTCACAGTATTCCTCATAGGGAGGCATGGAAGAACGAGTCACATTAATTTTTTCTATCATATTTTTAGCCTCTAAGAAACTCTACATACTCATAAGATACCATTCTCTCTTTGAAATCTGGGATCTGCATATAATCACCGTAAAATCGGGATAATACAGCATCATAGTTATTTGGTCCCCAAAACTGTACATCCTCAAAATCATATTTTTTCAAGGGGAAAATCTCATCTATCTCGATTTCTCTGGTCCATAATAGAGGATTATAAATCTCATCCTCCCCACCTTCCTGCATGGAAGATTTTTGAGAAATTTCCGTGTATTCCTTTGTCCACTGTGTAAACAGCTTGTCATATTCTTCATTAGATACAAAACCAGCGTCATATTTCCGAACTAAAAATTCTATATTCTCCCTTTTTACATAGGCATCCACTGCCGAACGTTTTAGTTTTTTTAACCGGTATAAATCGACGCTGAGCCCTGTATATTGATAGTCATTTTCATGTGAATATACCGTGTGGCGTACGCTGGAGCGGGTATGAAGATCCCTGAGCTTTGACCAAGCAGGCCAATAAATCGGGTCTGTTTTTCTATCATGTACTAGGATATGCTTTGGCAATTCTTGTCGTAGAATGGTAAGTGCATACTCATATTCATCATCAAACAAGAAAAAATCAAAATCATCATCCCAAGGAACAAATCCTTTGTGTCGAACTGCCCCCAATAAAGTTCCATGCGAGATCAAATATTGGATCGCATGCTTTTCCAGTATGTGTGAAGTTATTTTTGCCATCTCCAGCAAACGGGCCTGAACCTTTTTTACATCATCCTTGGTATATTGGTCTGTGACAGGAAAATCCAAGTTATCCACTGCGATACTCTCCAATCTTATCATTTTCTTTTGCAACCAGAAATTATGAAAACTTTTCTTCTAACCCTATCTTTTGGCGCAGTAATAATACTTCATCTTGTTCACCAGCACCCATTTCCTCTAATTCTTCCACCACCATCCGACACTTTTGTATCTGTCCTGTCTGTTGATATAGTTGGGCCAAACGGATTTTTCCGAATAAAAATGCTGGCACTTGCTTTTCCAAAGCTGCAAGTGTGAGATAAATTTCAAGGAACTCTCCTTGTGCGTAAATATTCTTTCTTGTCAATAGTTGTTCTGTCATTTCATCTAGGGCATCCATATAATTTTCGTTGAGAATCAGGCTGCAAATATTTTCATATTTCCGAAAACATTGAGGATCTTTCCATGGAAGCAACAAAGAATGTTCTGGAAGGATAGAATATAACATCCCGGTAATGTCAAACTGTTTGCCATACTGTTTTCCTACGATTAACCGCATCAGACCTTTTGCCAGAGCTTCCGAGTCATCTTCTAATAATGTTTGCATCAAACTAGATTCTCTCAAGAACAGCCCGGAACCTCTCACAACTGCAGGGCTACATCGAGGTATCAAGATCTGAATTGCAGTTTGAAAATCTGTATTTGGTTGGGCAAGCTGGGAGCCCGCTTGTATAATCAGGTTCAAAAGTTCCTGAAAACTTTTCTGTATATTCTCATTTTTCTGTTGATACACGGATCGCGTGATGGAATGCTGGGCAATGTTGCAGTATTCCCGCAGTTTCTCTTGTACAGAAAGGGAAGAATTTGCAATGACTGGAATATCATCTAAAATTGCATTTGCAAATACACACTGTATAAACAATTGATTTTGTGGACTAATAGAACCAAAGCTTAACAAAAAATTCTCTGCATCTTGATAACGATACACATCGGATTCAAAACGTCCAGAACGATATCGATAAGACTGCGAAGCTGCATGAATCCGATAGTGGTGCAAGACAGAGGAATCAATGCCGATCCGTTTTGCACGTCGCAGAAGCTGGAAACAATAGATAGTGTCGCTTCCAAAAGATACCTTGCCACTGATATCTTCCTGATGAATTTGCATTTCCGGACTCGATCGCACCAGTTTTCCCCATGTAGTCCGGAAAAACTGATGGTAATACGGAAAGCCCATTGGGAAACCATTCCTCTGCAAAATAAGAGGCTGTTCCAACTTTCGGAATCCTACTTGCCCAGTCGTCATATGATGCATACAAGTACCGGTACAAGCAATATCCAGATGGTTGGTTTCGGCAAAGTGTAATAGATGCTCCAAATAATCCGGTTCCCACCAGTCATCATGGTCAAGTACGGTATAATACTCTCCCGTTGCATACTGATCCATCAGATTTAGCCAAACATTGGTCCTATTTTCAGGAAGAGAAACTAACCGGATCCGTGAATCTTGCTTTGCCAACCTTTCCACAACCTGCAAAGACCCGTCTGTTGATGCACTGTCAACAATAATGTATTCAAAATCAGAATATGTCTGAGCAAGCACACTTGCGATACAAGGTTCCAGATAGATACCTGCATTATAAACTTGGGTATAGACGGATACTTTTGGCATAATCTTTTAAACCTCAAAAACTAATTTTATGTTATTGCTTATCCCTTCAAATTCAAAAACTGCATAAATTCCATTTTATTTTCATAAGGTGAACGAGTTGGACGCCCTAAATTTTCACGGGCACCGATGGCTGCTTTCACTTCTAAAAAAGATAAGCCCTCTTGGCGGGTAAGAGTGTGTAAGGATTCCTCTAATTGTGCAACATTGTCTACACATAGAAATCTCTGATATCCACACCCCTCGGCAATCTTTAACAGATTGATTTTTCCAGCTACCGTAGGCATGGCTCCTACAGATTCATAGGATTCATTATTAATCACCACATGGATCATATTTTCGGAGAATTGGCACCAATCACTGCCATTGATCCCATGTGCATCAAAACACTGCCATCCCCATCAATACACCAAATCCGGCGATTATGTTTTGCAAGTGAAATTCCGAGAGCAAGTGAAGAACTATGCCCCATAGAACCCACCGTTAAAAAGTCATTCGCATGGTTCTCTTTCCTAGCTTCCCTGAGCTCGAATAATTCCCTAGATGTTTTTCCTGTCGTAGAAACAAAAATATCGGTTGTTTGGGAAAGATAAATATAGGACATGCACTTTGGTGACAGATTCCTGAAAATCCATAGGATGAGCCTCAAGCTGGTGTTTCACGGTTTTGAAAAAGGGATCGCTG
>CATJNB010000119.1 GCA_949741605.1 uncultured Eubacteriales bacterium
ATGCGGTACAATGATAACATAGGAAGGTGATTGCTATATTTCAAGATTTATTCTATTTTGCTATAAATGGACTTTTTCGTAAATCCGGGCTTGATACCGGAATGTGGACATGGTCATTCCACATTGTTTGACAGCTTCCAAGCCAGTAATTTTGCCTGATTTCCAGCGTTGGTACACTTGATGGTAATTTTCGGGGAGGGGTTTTGGCGGCCTGCCCAAACGGATTCCTTTTGCTTTCGCTGCGGCAATGCCTTGGGCTTGCCGCTTTTTTATATTCTCCCGTTCACTCTGTGCAACAAAAGAGAGAATTTGCAGCACGAGGTCTGCTATATCTTTGCCGTTTCGGGTGTCTAACAGCGACATGTCCAACACACAAATATCAATCCCAATTTCCTTTGTAAGGATACGCCATTGGTTTTGGATTTCCTCATAATTGCGTCCCAAACGGTCAATACTTAATATATAAAGTAGATCCCCAGACTTCAGTTTTTTGAGCATCCGTTTATATTGTGGTCGGTTGAAATCTTTCCCAGACTGTTTGTCCAGATAGATATTCTGTTTGGGTACGGCTTTCCCATTCATAGCAATCCATTGCCGGGCTTCATTTTGATCAGCACTGGATACCCGGATGTATCCGTATGTCTTACTCATCATTTGTGTTCCTCCATTTGCGTTGTTTCTATAGGCAATCACCTTAATCCTTTATTGTACTAGACAGCCTCTTGCGCTGTCCTGCTTCTGGTTTTCATGATACGATTTCTTCCCATCCATACAAAATAAAAAGGCAAGCAGTATCCAGAATTTTATCTGGACATTGCTTGCCTTTCTCTTTGTGGGGAATGGCTGGCTCTTGTGAAAACTCACTAATTCTTCTCTCAAATTTTCTATCTGTTTTTTCTCAAAAAATTTCTAAAAAACGCAAAAAAGCGGAGCCACCAACCTGATTTTTCAGGTGGTGACTCCGTTTTTTGGGCTTTTTCTGCTTCTTTTTGGCTTGGACATCCACGGTAAACTCTTACCTGAATTTCGCTTCAAAAAACCCTCAAACCCGCATGGCTACTGGCTTTGAGCTGTGGACATCTATTTTGTTCGCCAATCCTGGTGCGAGGGGGGGGACTTGAACCCCCATGAGCTTGCGCTCACTAGAACCTGAATCTAGCGCGTCTGCCAATTCCGCCACTCTCGCGTCTATGTGTTTTCAACGTTTACTATCATATCATAACAAGGATTTTCTGTCAAGCATTTTGGGAAATTTTTTAAAAATCACTGTCATGGCTTGTAATTTCGCGCCATCTGACCGATCGTAAGTTGCGGTTTTACGAAAATGATGCTATAATGTTTCTATCCTAAAATTAATCAAACTATTCAAAAAGGAGACGAGGTTATGGCTATATTTTCAAGAATCGCAGACATCCTGAAAGCGAATATCAATGATTTGATCGACCGGGCCGAAAATCCCGAAAAAATGGTCAAGCAGATTATCATTGATATGGAGGAACAGCTCACCGGGGCCACCCAAGCCCTCGGTCAGGCAATGGCCAGCGAAAAACAAGCGCAGCGCCAGCTCGAAAATGCAAAAAAATCTTCCCAAGACTGGGAGCAAAAAGCTAAAATGGCTTTACAGGCTGGAAATCAGGATCTGGCCCGCCGGGCCTTGGAAAGCAAGGTCAATATTGACAAAAATGTCACGCAGTTCCAAGAATCGTTTGACCAGATTCATATGCAAGTCGCCCAGATGCGCGACAATGTGCAGGTCCTGCGTTCCAAACTCGACGAAGCCCGCACCCGTCAAAATATGCTCATTGCACGCGCCCGCATGGCTGATGCCCAAAAAGGGATTGCTACTTCTTTGAGCGGTGCCAATTCTTCCAGCGCATTCTCGAAGCTGGAAAAAATGGAACGTAAAATTGAGGGCAAGGAAGCCGAAGCTGCAGCCTTCAGCCAGCTGGCTGGGGAAAGCACTGCCATGGAAGATGAATTTGCCGATCTGGAAAAAAATGCCGCAGTCGATGCTGAATTACAGCGTCTGATGAGCGAAATGAATCAGTAGGGGGATTGCGTATGCCTCTAGTCATAGGCATTCTTTTGATCATAGCTGGGGCGGTTCTTGGAACCATCTTCTTTCGCCGTCATGGGAAACGTTCCACAGAGATGCGCTATATGCAAACCTCTACCATTCAGGAAGCCAGTGAAGTGATTGACAGTATGGCGGGGGTTGACCTGTCGTATCGGCATTATGTGGAATTAAAAGGGGTGATCCAGCCAGAACAGCCCGTTACTGCCCCCTTCTCCGAACGTCCGGTAGCCTATTATCAAAACCGCCTCTCCTCGGTGCGTCAGGATTCCCATGTCATTACCGACGACAAGGGGAACCGCCGTACCGTTACCAATAAGGTGGAATCCCTGCTTTCCAATGAGTCAAGCCCTACTGAGGTGTATATCACCGACCTGAGCGGCCCTACCAAGGTTTACCTGGATCTCAACAGCTTTGGGAGTGATTTGGACCTGTTCCCTTCCTGCGACCGCTTTGAACCGGAAAATTCCCCTTGGATGCACAGTTATCAGATGCGTGTGAATTGGATGTTCCCCAGAAGCGGCTCCCATTTCCTTGGCTACCGTTTGCAGGAAGAAATCTTTGCGGTAAACCAACCGTTATATGTATTGGGCGAGATGTATAAAATGGGAGACCGCTATTACATCGGGCGTTCGGTGCGCGACAAAAAACCTTCGCTCGTTTCCTACAAGTCGGAAGACGAAATTATCAACAATACCAAGCGTTACCGAATCCTGTCCGCCGTGATCGGCGCTCTTGGTATTGTGGCAGGCGCGGCGGCGATTGCCTATTATTTTCTGGCCTATCTGCCGGCTGCATAAGACAACCGTTCATCAAAAATGTCCCAATTTAGGAGGAATCAAACATGAAACATAAAAAATCAGTCGGAATTTTATTGTGCGCGATGCTAGTGGGATCTGGCATCCTTGCCGGGTGCGGCAATGCCGATACCCCAAACAGCAGTTTGTCCAGCCAGACCAGTTCCGCTCCAACCGGCTCGACGATTGAGGCCCCTTCCCGCGTGGATACCCCCTCCAATGCGGAAGTCAACAAAAATATGACCCTGACACAAATGGGTTATGGCCGTGAGAAACTCCATATCCTGTTCCCGACCGTTGCGGGGCTGGATGTGCCTCAAAAAGTCAACCCGGTCAATACCATGATCCAGCAGGATACACTCGCCATTTTGAACAAGTACGATGGCAGTGAGGGAACCTTTGAGTACCAAGTCGTCTATAATGATGGTAAGATCCTAGCCCTGCGCTATACCGCCGCTCTGACAACCAAAGGCGCCGCCTATCCCACCAATGTTGCCTTTACGACCAATGTGAACCTTGAAACCGGCGAACGCATCTCGTCCGGGGCTCCTGAAAAAGCCAGTGAAATCGCTGCCCGTTTGGTAAGCGGCAAAGGCTATCAGGTGGAAGGCGAGGAAGAATTGCAGCAGGCGGTTATCACGGCTTTGAAAGCCATGGAGGAAAAGACCCTTACCGAGTCCATCGCGAATGCCGACTTTGGCCCGGATAAAACCCCGACCGTCTTTACATCTTATGCTGGTGAGCAAAAAGTTACCATATCACTGCCAGTGGAACATGCCCTCGGGGATGTTGCCCATCTCACCATCGACTGGGCAGCACCAGTGCAGGAGCCGGAACAGCCCGTAAATTCCGAAGGCACTTCCAGCAGCCTGCCGGAATCCACTGTACCGTCCAAGCCCGGTGAGACTTCCTCGGCAACTCCTGCACAAGCTTCTGCATCCGCCGTTGAATCTGGTGTCGCACAGCCATCGCAAGTATAACCCATCCGTTTTGAGCCGCTGGATGATTTAGGAGATGATTTTGGATGAAAATAAAATGGATTGCCCTGTTGGGTGCCATGGTCGTTGCCGCAAGTGTGATGTTACTCAATGGGTGCAGCGGATGTGCCTCAAAGGATACCATTTCCGAAGTGAGCAGCAGCCAAGTAGTCGAAAGCGGGGTTCCATCTGCCTCCACCGGGGATGGCCTGGATAAAAACATCGCCATGGAAACCCAGATCGAATCGCTCACCAACGGCAATATTACCCTGCATTACCCGGTGCTTACCAAAATGGACTTCCGGGCAAAACAGGAAAGCCTCAATGAAATCCTGTTGCGTGACGCCCAAACCTGTATGGCAAACCGGGTATTGGCAGACAGCAGCGGGATCATGGATGTGACGGAAGGGTATCACACCAAACAATATTTAAGCTTTGTCAGTACCGGTTCCTTTACCAGCCAGACGTCTACAGACCCTCAAATGGTATTTTATGTGACCAACCTTGACTTGCAGTCTGGCAAACGCTTCCAGACCCCCATCCGCGAAAACGCGCAGGCTTTGGCAAAGATCATCCGCAGCGGGCAAGGGTACAGCGTACTGACCCCCTCTGATGAACTGCGCCAGCAACAGGAAAACTATTTGCAGGGGATGTCGGAGGAAGCTTTGACGGCTTTGCTGTCTTCCTGCGACTATACGGATACGGATTCTGCCCCCAAATGTTTCTCCTATCCGCTGGGCGAGGATAATTATGCGATTTACGTGCCTGCCCCAAGCAGCCTGACCGGGTATGCCATGGTGCAAATCCGTATGCAACAGGCAACTGCCAGTTCTGTGAGCAGTACGGTGTCGGAAATGCCATCTTCTGTGGGTTAACCTGCTTTAAGATTCTAAAAATAAAAACCTCTTTGAAACCGTTCTGTGTTTCAAAGAGGTTTTTTCATCTCATTATTTGATTTCCTGTTCTAAACTGCGGAATGTTTCAGTATTGAAAAAGTCATTGATGGAGATTCCCAACCCATCACAAAGCTGTTTTAATGTGACAATTCCGGGATTTTTACTCTTTCCATACAAAATGCTTTTTAATGTCGAGGGCGGTACTCCTGACCAACGTGCCAGTTGGTTCGGATTGCTCTGGTTCTGTTCACATAATTCGAGCAACCGTTCGATTACGGCTTCTTTGATTTGCATATTTTCACCCCTGTAAATTATGAACCTTAATTATACAAAGATGTATACGCATGTGCGTATATCTGTATCAAATCCCGCAAACTAGCTCCCGGACAAACGCATTGGCCGGGGACTGTAAAATTTCCTCCGGGCTTGCCAACTGTGAAATTTCCCCAGCATCCATCACCAGCACCCGGCTGCCAATCTTCATGGCTTCCCGGATGTCATGGGTGACAAAGAGTACCGTCAGGGAAAGTTCCCCGCTCAAACGCAGTAGTTCCTCCTGCAGCGACCGCCGGGTAATCTCATCCACCGCGCCAAATGGCTCGTCCATCAGGAGGATTTTCGGCTGTGCCGCCAACGCCCGCGCGATCCCGACCCGTTGCTTTTGCCCGCCTGAGAGTTCCGATGGGTAGCGTTTTGCCATGTTCCCCTCTAGTCCTACCAAGGCCAGCAAACGCGCCACTTCCTGCTGCCTTTGTGGTTTGGGCCATGCACGCGATAAGGAAGGCACATAAGCAATGTTTTTCTCAATATTCAGGTGTGGGAACAGCCCCACATTTTGGATCACATATCCAATCTGGCGCCGCAAAAGGATCTGGTTGGTTTGCAGGACGTTTTCCCCGTTGACCAACACCTGCCCTTCATCGGGGGAGAGCAGTGCATTGACCATCTTCAAAACGGTCGTTTTCCCGCACCCGGAACGCCCAATCATGGCAATGCGTTCGCCCGGCTCCACGCTCAGGGAAAAATCGCGCAGCACCACGCTTTCCCCATACCGCTTTGTCACACCCCGGAATTCAATCGCCGCCATCCGCTTACTCCTTTATGACCCCTTTCGATACCAGGTAGTCATGTGCCACTTGTTTTTCGTCCTTCTTCTCCACTTCCACAGAATAATTCAACTGTGCCATTTCCGAATCCGTCAGAATCCCGTCCATTTTTTCCAAGGCTTCTTGCAGACCCGGGTATTCTTCAAGCGTATCCTCACGCACCACGGTCGAACCAAAGTAATTGGCTTGCAGTTGTTTGTCATCAGCAAGTACAGCCACGTCCGCATGACCCAGCTGGGCATCGGTGGTATAGCCGTTTGTTACGTCAATATCGCCGTTTACAAGAGCCGTATATTTTAAACCAATGTCTAAATCGACTACCTTCTTGAAGTTTAACCCATACGTGTCACGCAAAACTGCAAAACCATCTTCGCGCTCCATATAGTCTGGATTGCCGCCGAATACCAGCCCACTCGAGACTTTCGCCAAATCCGATACCGTTTCCAGATCATGCTCCCGTGCAACATCCCCGCGCACAACAACGGCATACGTGTTATTGGCACCATACAGGCCAATCCATGTCATGCCATATTTATTGTGGTATTCTTCCTTCAGCTTTTGGAACATTTCCTCATCACTGACGGATTTTAATTCATGCTTGAGTACGACCGCCCAGCCGCTTGACGTATATTCCGGGTACAGGTCAAAATCTCCTTTTTCCATCGCCGGGTGGATGTTGGAGGTCCCGCCGCCAATCCCTTTGGTAATCTCGGTCGGATAGCCCGTTGCATCCTCAATCACCAAGGCCAGCATTTCCCCTAAAATATATTGTTCCGTCATAGGCTTGGTCGCAATTTTGATCGGGTCTTTCTGTGCTGTTTGGCTGCCCTGCCCGGACGTTGATGGTTCTGCGGTCCCACATGCGGCAAGGGCAACGGTGAGTGCCACTGCCAAGACCCCTGCAAAAATTCGTTTTCCCCATTTCATATCAAAACATCCTCCGTTTCTTTTTGTAAATCTTTTCTGCGAATCCTAATAACAAATCTGCCAACAGTGCAAACGCGGCAATCAGCAGGCTTCCAGCGAACGTCATAGCCGGATCATACATCGTGATCCCCCGGTAAATCGCCACGCCAAGCCCGCCTGCCCCCACAAACGACGCAATCCCGCCAACCGCAATCGTCATGACAACCATACTGCGAAGCCCTGTGAGAATCACGCTGACAGCAAGCGGAAGTTTGACCCGCCATAAAATCTGCCACCGCGTACTGCCCATCCCACGGGCGGCCTCGAGAATATCCCGGTCAATGCCAGTTATGCCGGTGTAGGTATTACGTACCATGGGCATCATGGCGTAGATGGTCAGGGCTGTAACCGCTGTGGGGTTGCCGATCCCAAGAAATGGAATGAGCAGCCCGAACAGCGAAATGGACGGGATGGTGTAACAGACATTACAAATCCCGATCACAACCGGGGCCGCCTTCCGAAATTCCGAAATCAAGACCCCGATCCCCAGCCCTGCCACTCCGGCAATCCCAATCGCGATTCCCGATAACAGCATATGGGTTCCGAGCAGGCCCAGAAACCAGTCGGCACGTTCCCAATATAAGGTGAAAATAGAACCGATGAATTCCATATCATCCCCCTTTCCTGCGGATATTTGCTTATTATAGCATATTTTCTCCCAAAAAGGTATGGTTTGTTTGCAAAAATGTCGAAAAATAGCCCCTGTATATTTGGAAGATTTGTAGGGAACCCTCGAATTGTGCGAGAATGTGCAAAATCCCCTTGTAAATTCTGAAGGTTTTCCGTATAATGGGATATATAAGTTTCTATTTGAGAAAGGATGTTTCTATTATGTCTGAAGAAAACAAAAATACCCTTCCCGAGTACGCGCCAAACCAATGCCCCTATTGCCAAGGCCGTGTTTCGGTATTCGGCGAGAACAGCCATAAGGATTATTCGGCGCTTCAGGTAATCTGCTGGAAATGCGGGAAACATTCCCACTTTGTGCAGGATGAAGCCAGTCAATGTTACCGTCAGGTCGAACAATAATCCGCTCGGAAACGAATCAATCCTATTGGCGGATTGGTTCGTTTTTATATATTGTTCAAATTGTCGTCAAACTCCTATCACATTTCTGGGCTATTATAACAATAGTAACCAGATAGCTATCTAAACCTTACTGCAACCACCTGTTGGGGCCGGAATACCGACATCAGGCGGTTCAGACAAACGATCCCTCCAGAATATGGAGTTTTGCAATAAAAAAAGCGTACTATGGAAAACATTTCCAATAGTACGCTTTTTCTTTTGTATTTGTCAGCTGCGGGACCGTAACACCCATCCGCTGATCCGGTCAACCACTAATGTGAGCGAGAGCATCAGGAGGATGTCTAATGCCATGAGCGGCAGCAAAGACCACACCATATGTTTCGTCAGCGGTACCAGAGAAAGCAGTTCGACCGGCATGACGTACATACCGAGGAATAAAGCGGCTACAAATGTCACGGACATCACCACAAATAATCCCCCACGCAGCCAGTTAAACGGCAGGCAGACCCGCAACAAAACCAGCAGCCCAGTAAAACCAGTTGCCAACACACATAATGTGGAAAGCTGTTCAGCGGTAAACGGCAGGTAAATCGAAATCAGCATCACAAGCAACACATTTGCTGACATCGTAATTGCCCCCGGCACCGATTTTAATAAAACATTGCTTACAAAGCGCCCTTTTACCCGTTCTTTATTGGGTTCGAGTGCCAGCAGGAAGGATGGCGCTCCAATAGTAAATGCATTGATGAGCGTAAATTGGATCGGTAAAAAAGGGTAATCGCGGTCAATGAAAATAAAACAGATGGCGATGATAGTCGAAAATAATGTCTTAACCAAAAACAGGGAGGCGGAACGCTGTAAATTATTAATGGAACGCCTCCCTTCCCGCACCACCAGCGGCATGGAGGCAAAGTTGGAATCCATGAGTACGAGCTGCGAAACGGTACGGGCAGCGTCACTTCCGGATGCCATGGCCACGCTGCAATCGGCTTCCTTGAGCGCCATCACATCATTCACCCCATCGCCCGTCATCGCTACGGTATGCCCCTTGTCTTTCAGGGCTTTCACTAAACCAAGTTTTTGATGCGGCATGACACGTCCGAATATACTGTATGTTTCCGCCGCTTTCGTCAATTCCTCCTCGGTCTGCAAGGTAGAGGCATCCACATAATTGTCCGCATGGGACAGCCCCGCCTTTTTTGCGATGTTCGCAACTGTAACGGCGTTGTCCCCCGAAATCACCTTTAAATCGACCCCTTCTTCGGCAAAATATTCGAGTGTCTGTTTGGCCTCCGCGCGGATTTTATCCCGGATCAGGAGCAGGGCCAACGGGGTAATGGTTTCCGGCAAGGCTGCTTGCGCCAACATTTCCGGCGAATGCACCAAAAGCAGGACCCGGTATCCGTGATTAGCGTATTCCTCCACGCGCTCCTGCACCAGATTCCCTTCTTCCTGCAACAGAAATTCTGATGCGCCAATCAGGAAGCTCCCTTTCCCGGAAAAAACCGCCCCGCTCCATTTACGTGCCGACGAAAAGGGGATAACCATGCTGCTTTCCCATCCCGCTTGTCCCGGATACTTCTCGCGCAGGGCAAGGAATGTGGGGTTCTTATCCGGCAGACAGTAGGTCAGTGCCGACAGGATCTCCTCATAAGGTGCTGGCAAAGCATCCGTCTCACACAGCGGGATCAGCTCTTCCACCTGCATGGTGCCTTCGGTAATGGTGCCTGTCTTGTCCAAGCAAAGCGTATCGACCCTTGCAAGCGTTTCAATACAATACAGCTCCTGTACCAGTGTGCGGTGCTTCGAGAGCCGGATCACGCTCACCGCCAACACCACACTCGTGAGCAGGACCAGCCCTTCTGGGATCATCCCTACCAGAGCCGCCACGGTACTTACAATCGACCGGGAAATTTCCTGATCGGAAATAAAAATCTGTTTGCAAAACAAGGCAACGGAAATCGGGATCAGCGAAATGCCGATCCATTTAATGATCTTATTAATCGAGACCATAATTTCGGAATGGGGACGTTTGATATATTTGGCGCTGGCGGAAATTTTCGCTGCATAGTTGTCCGCCCCCACGTGTTCTACTTGTGCCAAGCAATGCCCGCTCACCACAAAGCTCCCGGATAACAGGTCATCTCCGGGCCGTTTGAGCACCGGGTCGGACTCGCCGGTAATCAGCGATTCGTCAACCTCGCATTCCCCCTTGCAGACCACCGAATCCGAACAAATCTGCTGCCCCGCAGACAGGGATAAAATATCGTCCAGTACAATAGAATGGATATCCAGCTCCACCAGCTCACCGTCGCGGATTACCTGCGCTTTGGGGGCGGCAATCAAAGAAAGCTGGTCAATAATCTGTTTGGCCCGGATCTCCTGAAAAATCCCAATGATGGTATTGAAAAACGCCACCCCTAGAAACAATGCATTCTGAAACGACCCCACAGCAAGGACCAGTGCGCCCAAAATCATATTCAGAATGTTAAACGGGGTAATCACATTGCCCCGCACAATCTGAGCAACGCTTTTTGTTTTGACTTCTACTTCCCGGTTCGTAAGCCCTTCCCGAACCCGCTGTTCCACCTGTTCCCCACTGAGCCCCTGATCGGGATGTGGGGTGAATCGTTCGGCCCCCGCTGCGGCGGACACCATTTCTTGCTGCATACCTGTTCCATCCTTTCCCAATGCGGAAGATTACCATATGCGAATCTGCAACCGGCTTGTCACAGCCGCACGTGCGTTTGTCCCCAAACTCTTTCTGGGAACATCCTTCTTATTATACACCAGACTGCATAAAATTCCTAGAGTCCTATGAAAAAATTGGATAACAAAAGCGTCACTAACCCTCTTGGTTTAGTTTATATATACAAAAATACAATCCTCAATTTGTGTAAATTATAGGTAAGATTCATCTTGTTTGCAATTTCCCGGGTGTGGTATAATGGAAGTCAAGAAGATTTCTTGAACAAAATATGAGCAAACCCCGTCACTGGGACGGATTCTTTTTCAGAAAAGGAGGCGGTTTGTCATCGTAAATGCTCTGAAAAATAAAGTCAGTACGCTCAAAACACTCCGGGCGCATGGCTTTCATACTTGGGCTGCCTTTTTATTTGCTGGTTCCATCTTCCTGCCTTACTATGTCACGATCCTTGCCGTAGTAGTCCTTGGGGCGATGATCCTGTTCCGCTGGGAACGCAGCCATGCCGCGTTTGCCGATCTGCGTGCAAAAATTATTATTGGTTTTTGCCCTGCAACTGGTCTGATCGCAGTCATTTACCGCAACTACTTTGGCGCTTTATGCGCCCTGTTCCTGTTTTTGCTCCTTACCCTTGGTTTCTATCTGCGAAGTAATATGACCCGTCAGCTTTTCCACCGGCTTCTCGATTTGGCATGCCTTGGCAGTGTACTTAGCTTTCTTGTGGCTGTTATCCAGAAGCTCGTATTTCTACCTGCCTTTCCCAATTACCGGCCGGTATCTACCTTCTTTAATGCCAACCATTATTCGACCATCATCGAATTTGTTGTGCTGATCGCGCTGTACCGCATGAGCCAAAAAACTGGCCGCCGGAAGTTTTATGCTGCGATTATCCTGATGAATCTGGCTGGCCTGTATCTGACTGGCAGTATGTCTTCCATCGCTGCTCTGACCTGTGCCGCACTCGTCTTTCTCATTCTCAAAGGGAAAAACATGCTCGCACTTGCCTTGGTCGGCATGGTCGGGGGCTTTGTAGCAGTCAGCATGGTCGTACCGGAAATCTTCCCCCGTGTCGATATGATCGACCACACCATGGGACAGCGTCTTGACATTTGGGGCGTCACACTCCAGGGGATTGAAGAAACCCCCCTGTTCGGTCAAGGGCCGCTAACATACATGCACATCTGCGGGAAATACAGCGGTATGCCCGTCATTCATAGCCATAACCTCTTTTTAGATATTCTGCTCAATTATGGCATGCTCGGCTCTTTGTTCCTGTTTTTCTGTGCGCTCTCCCAAATGCGCCTGATTATTCATCGGCTCAAAAGCAATACCTGTACCAGTATGAATTTCCTGATCCTTGCGGTACTTGCTGCTGTAATGGTTCATGGGATCACCGACGTTACCATCTTTGGTATCCAGACTGGCCCTCTCTTTTTGCTGATTGCCACGTCCATGGGAGTACAGGCCGAACCAAGACGTTCCCGTCACAAAGCGCCTATGCCTTCCTTGGATTCTTTGCATCGAATCCGCAAAAAGTATTCCCGCGATAAAAACCAAGGAATCTATTCGATCAAACGATAACTTCCTTTCTATACAAAAGAAAACACCCAGAGGACAGAATCCTCCGGGTGTTTTTTATTGGGCTTAAATATAAAGGTTAAAAAACAGCGGATTTTGGAACAGGTAAGCCGGCGACGATGCCGAAACCGCTGCCAAGCCCTGTACATAATAACGGTTAAACGCGGTGGCCTGCTTGGTCGTTTCGACATAATCGTTGCTCAAAAGGCTGGCTGACGATTGCTGTAAGCCAGAACGCGTATTCCGATACGTCTGGTCCGCCAGGTTAGAACGCTCTAGTGTTTCCCGCACGTTATCTGGATTGCGGCTCAGCTGGGTTTGGAACCGCTTTTCGTCAAACGAGAGGGTACCATCATCATTGGCAGAAACCCCGATTTCTTTCATGGAACGTCCCAGCTTATTGATATGCTTTGTCATGGTATCCTTGACCTTCGAGACCCCTACGCCACGGTCAGCGTTTTTGGTCAGAAAATCCATGGTTTTATTGTACTGTTTCACGAAATCCGATGTCTTTTTTACCAAATCTTCTGTGTTTGGCTCTACTTTTACCTGCGTTTTCCCGACCGTCTTGACATCAATTTTTAAATCTGGATTTTCTTTGGGGTCAATCACAACCCCCTGATTGGATTCTGCCTCCTGTGTCACAGGGGGTTCCTTGGATGCAGCCTGCTGGGTTGAAGTACGGTCCGAGGTCGTATCTTTCTGCACCGTATAAGTAAGGTTCTGTGCAAGCTGTTCGTAATCCATTTCCAGCTCATTTTTGCCATCCATGGATGTGATCGTAAAAGCATTACTCTTGCCGGTTTCCTTCGCCTCTACCCGAATTTGCGGCTGCCGGTTTTCATCCCGCACCACCGACGCTTTCAGGCCAAGGGTATCCGACTGTGCATTGATCTGGCTGACAATATCCGCCTTGACCTGCTCATCGGTTTTCCCTTGCGTATCCACGCGAATTTCTGCACGCACAGGATTCCCGCCCTTGTCTGTCCGGTTGACCGTAACCTCTAAGGAGCCATCCCGGAAGGTTGGCTTGGAGTTGTCCTGATTCACTGGACGCACGGTACTGATCTGTCGTTGAGCCAACTGCTCCACTTTCACATCATAAACCCCACGCTCTACTGGATGACTGTCCGGTGTGGCGGCGGCAATTTTTTTATCTTGGATCGCCGTTTCCAGCTTTGCCTGAAATTCTTTGGTCAGGTTCCGCATACGGTTGGCAGAATTTCCCAAAACATGAAGCTTTTCCTGATATTCTGCCAGAAAATCCAACGAATCCTGCCCCACCTTTTTATTGGCCTGGAAAAACAGGCTGCGTCCCGGAAGCGTTTGGGTAACACTCGGCACTTTCGGCACCGGGGTGATTGCCCCAGTTTCCTGTGCGCTGTTGTTCTGCCGGACAGCTCGGACATTTTGAATATAAGACATCCGGTTAAAATAAGAGGCCCAGTTTTGCGTCGTACGGTGTACCTGATACGGACTATAAATACTGCTGATTAACATCAAGAATCATCCCCTTTGCAAAAATTTAGATAATTTCCTACCATAATTTTATCATATCTTCCCCATCATTTCAAGAGCCGGATAACTAATTTTATGCGTTTGAATCATTCCTTGTCCCTTCTAAAATGCATCCAAAAAAGCACACGATTCTCCATAACCGTGTGCTTTTCCTTTTATTATTTGGAAAAAGAAAAATCATAAAGATATCCGCAGGCAATGTCCTGAATCTCCCGTTGGTCTTTCGCGGACGCCGCATCAAACACTCCGTAAACCTGCATCCCTGCCGCCAACGCCCCCCGCACTGCCGGCAAAACATCCTCAAATACAGCACAGTCCTGGGCAGGCAGACCCAACCGCTGTGCTGCCAGCAAATACGCATCCGGGAAATTCTTCCCCCTGCTTACTTCGTCGGTCGAAACAAACGCATCAAAATAATCATAAATCCCATTATTCTGAAGGGCAGCTTCGTACAGCCCGCGGGACAAAGCGGTACAGGCTGCCAAACGTACCCCGTCCTGTTTCAAACGCTGCAAATATTCTTTTGCATGAGGCTTGAGCAGTACCCGGTGACGATAGGCTTCCAGCGCCATCTCGTTCCACTCCTGCATGATCTCTCCCGGCTCCTCCGGCAAGCCAAACATCCCGATCACACATTCCGCTGTTTCCTGAAAGCTTAGTCCAGCCAGCGATTCACTGTACCCCGGCGGTACCGAATGGCCGCGCTTTGCCAGAAACTCAATGTCAATTTGTTTCCAGACCTGCATGGAATCCAATAAAGTGCCGTCCAAGTCAAAAATTGCTCCCCGGAAATTATCTGGCATCCGCATGGCAAATCCTCCTGAACTGCTCTTTGAGATCACCAGCGGCTTTGCGGATATCTGGCTGTGCCAGCACCGCCGACACAACCGCAATCCCGTCAATCCCAGTACCCGCCAAGTTGGCAACATTCCCACTGTGAATCCCGCCAATGGCTACCACCGGAATCTTGACGCTCGCTTTGATCTCTGCCAACAGCGGCGGCGTGACCACCCGGGTATCGGTTTTGGTCGACGTTGCGTTCATGGCGCCAACCCCTAAATAAGTGGCCCCGTCCCGCTCCGCCTCCTGTGCTTCCTGCACTGTTGCCGCCGATACCCCAAGGAGTTTATCCGCACCCAGCAGCCCCCGTACCTCCCGGCACGGCAGGTCTTTCTGTCCGATATGCACTCCGTCCGCGTTTACGGCTAATGCCACGTCTACCCGGTCATTAATCAACAATGGCACCTGATAGCGCCGGGTTACGTTTTGCACCCGAAGTGCTGTCTGAAAAAATTCCCGCGAGGAAACCTCTTTTTCCCGCAGCTGCACCATCGTACAACCGCCTAAAATAGCCTGTTCCACAGCAGCTTCCAAGGTCGGCTGTGTAATCAGCCTGCGGTCTGTCACCAAATAAAGCGTATAGTCCCATTCTTTTTGCATGGTATGTTACCTCTGGTCAGGACGCAGATTCACCTGTTGGCCTTCCAAAATCTGGTTGGTTGTCCGCATGGCGCACATCTTCCCGCACATCGAACAGGTATGTTGATCGCTGGGCGGCGCACTCTCAAAATACCGCTGTGCTTTTTCACGGTCAATGGCACAGGCAAACATCCCGTCCCAGTCAATCCGGCGGCGGGCATCACTCATTTTATTGTCAAGATCACGCGCCCCGGGAATCCCTTTGGCAATATCCGCCGCGTGCGCCGCGATTTTCGAGGCAATAATCCCCTCTTTGACATCCTGTAAATCCGGTAAACGCAAATGCTCCGCTGGGGTCACGTAGCACAAAAAGTCCGCCCCGTATGTTGCCGCAATCGCCCCGCCAATCGCGGAGGTAATGTGGTCGTAGCCCGGTGCAATATCTGTCACCAGAGGCCCAAGGACATAAAACGGCGCGCCATGGCATAAGCGTTTCTGAATCCTCATGTTGGCCTCAATTTCATTGATCGCCATGTGCCCCGGCCCCTCAACCATTACCTGGACATCCTTTTCCCAAGCACGTCTGGTCAAGTCGCCAAGCTCAATGAGTTCACTGAGCTGCCCGGCATCTGAGCTATCGTGGATGCTCCCCGGACGCAGCGCATCCCCCAGGCTGATTGTGACGTCATACTCCCGCAAAATCTCCAGCACATCATCGTAGTATTCATAAAACGGGTTCTCGTTACCGGTCATTTCCATCCACGCAAACAACAGCGACCCGCCGCGCGAAACAATATTCGTCAGACGCTTCGACCGTTTGAAACATTCCACTGCGCGCCGGTTGATCCCGGCATGGATCGTCATGAAGTCGACCCCTTCTTTTGCGTGCGCTTCTACCACTTCCAAAAAGTCTTTCGCTGCAATATCCGGCAGGTTCTTTTCCAGATACCCAATCGCGTCGTACATGGGTACGGTACCAATCATCGCCGGCGACATTTCTACCAGCTGTTTGCGGAAGGTATGTGTTTTCCCGTAATTGCTCAGATCCATGATCGCTTCCGCACCAAACGAAATCGCCATTTTCACTTTCTCTAACTCATTGGTATAGTCCATGCAATCGCCGGAAATCCCCAAATTGACATTGATCTTGGTTTTGAGCCCTTCCCCAATCCCCTGCGCACTCAGCGAGGTATGCCGGATGTTCGCCGGGATACATACGTGTCCGCAGGCAACCCTCTCCATCAGGGTCTCGGGGGAAAGATTTTCCTTTTTGGCTACGGTCTCCATCTCTTTGGTCACAATGCCTTTTTTCGCTGCTTCCATCTGCGTTTTGTAGCTCATAATTCATCTCCTCATTCCCATGATGGGTAAAATTCATAAAAATGGTTGGTTGGCCCATGTCCCTTCCCAATCGGGACCGCGTTGGTAATCACCCCGGTCATGTACTGTTTGGCTGCGGATACCGCTTCCGGCACCATTTGGCCCAGAGCAAGATGCGATGCAATCGCCGACGAGAAGGTACATCCTGTCCCGTGGGTACTGTTGGTCTGGATGCGCGGGGCTGTGTACGAATAAAAACTATGGCCATCAAATAAGATATCTTTCGCGTCCGCATCATGCGGAAGGTGGCCGCCCTTGACCAATACATATTTGGCGCCCATCTCATGAATCCGGCGGGCTGCTTTTTTCATATCTTCCGTATCGGTAATGGTCAGCCCTGTGATCGCTTCCGCTTCACGAAGGTTCGGCGTGAACACCTCCGCATGGGGTAGAATACGGTCAACAATTGCCTGCATGGCGCCTTCCTGTATCAACAGCGGGCCGCTGGTCGCTACCATAACCGGATCGACAACCACGTGAGGCATGGAATATTCTTGCAGCTTGTCCGCAACCGCCGCCACGATTTCCCGGGTGGGCAGGATTCCGACCTTAACGGCATGGGGAGGGATATCTTCAAAGACAGCCGTGATCTGTTCGGAGATAATCTCTGGGGAAAGCGGCTCGACCTTACGCACATGGCAGGTGTTTTCCGCCACTACCGCAGTAATCACACTGGTGGCGTAAATCTGGTGTGCGGCAAAGGTTTTTGTGTCTGCCTGTATCCCCGAACCACCGCTGCAATCGGAACCGGCAATCGTTAATGCTGTTTTCATAAGGAACATCCTTTCTTAAAATCATATCGAAAGATAACAGGGAGAAAAAAGCGCCTGCCGGTATAGGCAGACGCTTGCATCAGGATAGCCTGTATCACAATGGTTTTGCGTCCCTACCACGGTATTAGCCGACAGGTTCAAAGGGTCAGGTTTTAACCTTCTCAACCCCAGACTGGGTCCCCCTGCAAATTCTGATTCCTATTGTACCACCATCCCCCAAAAAAGTAAAGTCCAACCAGCGGTTCCTTTTTAAGATGGTTCCTTTTCTGTCTGCTCAAAATCCAGAAAGAGCTGCCCGGTTTGTTTTGCCCCGTGTACCCCGGGCTGTCCCAGCGCCCACATCAACCGGGTGACCGCTGCCTCTGTTGTCATGCCGTGGCCTGAAATCCAGGATCCATAGGAGGTTCTGTCCGTAAGCGGGGCAGGTTCCATGTGGCACTGTCCGCACAGCACCACTGGGATGTCCTTTGCGCGCAGTTTCTCCAAACCCGCTTGCCACTCTGCGCTCGTCGGTATGCCTCCTTTCCCATAGCCTTCCAGCACAATCCCCCGGTATCCGGCGTCGATCAGGAGATCCACAAAATCTGGGTGACAGGCTGGTGTCAGCTTCCATAAAAAAACCTGTTCACACAAACCCGGCGCAAAAACAAACGGTTCCTGCCTGGGAAGCTGATCTGGATGGATGTTCAGCCCCTGCGCGTTGTATTCCGCCACCGCCTGCCTGCCCGGGCTTACAAAGGCATCAAAGCTCAGGCTGCGGATTTTTGTCGTATGCGTACCCGGAAAAATGTGATGATGGAACGCAGTAAACACCCCCGGAACCCCGCTCGCGGCCATGGCAAAGGCACAGCGTAAATTGGAAAGCCCGTCACTCTCCGGGTAAATCAGCGGGCGTTGAGCGCCGGTCAGCACCAGCGGGACCGGCAGGCCCCGCAGCATCCACGATAACATGGCGGCTGTGTAAGCGAGGGTATCAGTACCGTGGGTCAAAACAATCCCATCATAGTCTGCAAACCGTTCCCGCAGGCTTTCGGCAAGCTGCGGCCATTGGCTTGGCTTGAGGTTTACACTGTCCTGACGGAAACATTCGGTGGCTTGCACGTCATAAAAACGTGTGACCGACTCTGCATATCCCAGCAATCCGCCCGGTGACATATGACTTTGATAAGGATGACCAGGAAGACTGGCGATTGTCCCGCCGCAGGCAAAGAGTAATAATTTCTTTTTTCCCATTATAAATACCTCATTTTATTTGATAAATCTTTCACAACCATTTGACAAAACTTTCAATTTGTTTTATGATAAAGAAGACTGGAGACCAAAAAAAGATGGTTTTTCTGTTTAGTATAGTGTGTGTGAAAAGAAAGGCCTCCATTCGGAAAAATGAGAATCCTTTTGCGGATTCTGCAAAATTCTGGAAAAAATTTTGTATTTGCAGCCAAATTTTTTCATGAAAGGAGGGAACCAATGGACGATATGTTATGGCTCGGGGAAGCCCTGTATCTTATGGTTTGGTGATTGTTATGAAATTGTTATGAGAAAGGTTGTATTTTTGGTGAATAATAAAAAATTTATTATGACTGAGGAAATTATCGACTTTGAAGGCTATACGATCCACCGCATTGAAGCAATCAAAGATTTTCAGCTTTCTAATGGCAAAATGATCCACGTGGGTGATCTGGGCGGATGGATCGAAAATGAAGAAAACCTCTCCCATGAAGGCAGCTGCTGGGTGATGGGAAATGCCAAAATTTTTGGCGATGCAAGAATCCGCGATGATGCTGTGGTTAGTATGGATGCGGAAGTCAGCGGCCATGCGATTTGTGAAGAAAGCTGTACGGTACGCGGCCTGTCCCGGGTCAATACCAACGCCTATGTTTCTGGAAACGCCGATATCTATGGGCGCACGGTTATCACCGATGATGCCATCATCTGCGGCGAGGCCATTATTGGCGGCCATTCCTTTATCCATATTGGAAAAAATGCACATATTGGTGGCAAAGCACGTATCTGGGGTGAGGTACGTATTGGCAAAAATGCCGATATCACGGGCGATTACCAATACCTGACGATTAATGTCGGCAAAACCTCCAACTATTCGCTTACCCTCTACCGCGGCAAAGCAAATTCCGTTTATATCCACTATGGTTATAAGTCCCTGCCTGTGGACGATGAAGAACAGTTCCGCGCTCTGATCCCCGAAAATGTTACGGAAAAA
Organism: uncultured Eubacteriales bacterium; assembly: GCA_949741605.1. Classification (GTDB taxonomy): domain Bacteria; phylum Bacillota; class Clostridia; order Oscillospirales; family Acutalibacteraceae; genus UMGS1071. Next base: position 19,436 of record CATJNB010000119.1, read on the forward strand.
GACCGGTCTGTCATTGCCAATATGATCCAGTTTGGGAAAGCTGTGATCCGATAGGGGTTTTTACATAGTTTCTGGCATATTCCCACGCATAACACCGGCCCGATATGCATATCCATAGCATGGGGCAACCGCGAAAACCGGCTGAAGGGATCTTAAAGTCCCCCCAGCCGGTTTTCTTTGCCTAATTCACTTTGCTGTTAACTAGCAGCCGCAGCCACAGTTGTTGTTGCAGCCATCGTTGCACCCGCAACCGTTGTTGCTCCCCCAGCCGCCGCAGCAGATCAGCAGCAGGATGATAATCAGGATCCAAGAGCAGTTGCCTCCAAAACCATTACACATATCGTTTGCCTCCTTTCGCTTTCGCCTTACACCCCTATAATATTGCGGCACGCTCCAAGGTGTTACTGGTTTTGGGAAAAATTTTTTCCTGGGTTTCTGGTTTTGACCTTCACGCCTTATTTTTTGACCTTTCTACCCCAACTGTAAAATAAAAACCAGAGAAAATCAAAGATATCTTAAGAAATCCGTATAAAATAAGCGGTAAATTCCAATGATCCGAAAATAACGCTTCATTTCCAAGGAAATACCGGAAAATAGCTATTGACTTTGTGGGAAAGAGAGGATATAATAAATACAAAGGTCAAAGAAAGTCAAAGTCAAAAAAGAAGGGAAGTGGGAACGGGGTGAGAATCAGCGACTATGTGGCCAACTATATTTTAGAACTGCTCAACGAGGATAATGGATGTGCGGAGATCCGGCGAAACGAACTTGCCAATACCTTAGGCTGTGTGCCAAGCCAGATCAATTATGTGCTGACCTCCCGCTTTACCCCTGAAAAAGGGTATATGGTAGAAAGCAGAAGGGGCGGCGGCGGCTATATCCGCATTACCCGCATTGAGTGTGACCGGGAATCCGGTCTGATGCACTTGATCCATTCCATTGGCAGCTCGCTCGACGGTGCATCGGCCCGTTCGATTTTGAACCACCTGTCCAGCCAGCAGACCGTTGAGGAACTGGTGATCCGGGTGATGGCGGCTGCACTGTCCGACCAGTCCTTATCCAGTGTGCCGCAGGGCCAGCGCGACCTGCTGCGTGCCGCACTCATGAAAAATATGCTCATCACACAAATATAAGGCAGGAGGGATTCCTTTATGATTTGTCAATCTTGTGGAAAACATCAGGCAACTACCCATGTTAAAACGGTCATCAATGGAACGGTCACTGAGCGCAACCTGTGCGCCGAATGTGCCCAGAAAGAGGGGATCGGCACTTGGAACCCATTTCAGGGGTTCAGCGGCTTTGAAAACCCATTTTTCAGCCTCAGCAACCTGTTTGGCAGCTTCCTTGGAAGTTCCCTGCCGGAGACCGTGACCCGGTGCCCGGTATGCGGCTCCAGCTTCCACGATATCTCCGAGAGCGGGAAGGTCGGCTGTTCCGAATGTTACGACGTCTTTTATGAGCAACTGCTGCCCTCAATCCAGCGTCTTCACGGAAGCCCCTCCCATACCGGCAAAAACCCTACCTCGCAGGCCATGCAGGTCATGCCAAATGCCGAATTGACCATTTCCGAACAAAAAGGTCCCTCACAAGAGGAACAGCAAATTGCCCAGTACGAGAAGGAAATGCAGCAGGCCATTGCCAAACAGGATTTTGAACAGGCTGCTGTCCTGCGTGACCGCATCCGGGAGTTAAAACAGAAGGGAGAGAAGTAAGATGATCCATACAAATCGAAAATGGTATGAAAAACATGGGCCGCAAGGGGATGTGGTCATCAGTACCCGTATCCGTCTGGCGCGTAACCTGCCCAAAATTCCGTTCCCGGAGCGCATGTCCCAAAAACAGCGCGAACAGGTGGAAGCCGCTGTCCACAAAGCGGTCGAGCATGGCAGTGCCGCGATTGCCCAAAGCCTGCGCTATGTGAATATGCAGGATGTTTCCAGAATCGAAGCCATCTCTATGGTCGAACGCCATTTGGCCAGCCCGGATTTTATCTCGCAAACCTCCGGACGTGCGCTGCTCCTAGCTGCCGATGAAAGCATTTCTGTTATGGTCAATGAGGAGGACCATGTCCGGATGCAGATTATGATGGAAGGTATGAACCTCGAAAAAGCCTATCAGATCGCCAGTGTCCTCGATGACTCTTTAAATAGCTCTTTACACTTTGCCTTCCACAAAGACCTCGGTTATCTAACCCAGTGCCCCACGAACCTCGGCACGGGAATGCGCGCCTCTTTAATGCTGCATCTGCCTGCGCTTCAGGAATCCGGCATCATGAACCGCATTGCCGGGAACCTCTCCAAACTGGGGCTGGCTCTGCGCGGCACCTATGGCGAAGGCACCCACTCGGTTGGCGCCTTGTACCAGCTGTCCAATCAGGTGTCGCTTGGGCTCAGTGAGACCGAAGCCATTGCAAACCTGAGTACCATTGTCATGCAGCTCATGGATCAGGAACGCAAAGCCCGTCAACAGATGGTCCGCGAGGTGGACAAGCAGGATCAGATTTTCCGTTCCGCTGCCATCCTCAAAAGCGCGCGTGTCCTGAGTACCGATGAAATGATGAAGCTGCTTTCCCATGTACGGGTCGGGATCGCCTGTGGGCTGCTCTCCGAAATCCCTTATGATACGGTCAATGCCCTGATGATCCGTACCCAGCCAGCAACGATGTCTTTGGCGTACGGCCACGAAGACGCCATCCCGGTGCAGGAACGCGACACCCTGCGTGCAAAAATCGTTGCGAAAGCACTCGCTTAATTTGTTAATCTGGAAGGAATTGGGATATCCTAAGAACAAGCCGCGCAGTTTGGCTGCGGGGGTTCGATTGAGAAAGGAAGATGTTTTATGTATCGTTTTAACGGCTTTACCGAAAAAGCAAATAAAGCGCTCAACCTCGCCGTAGAAAGCGCCGAGTCGCTCGGGCATACCTATATCGGCAGCGAGCATATGATTTTGGGCCTGCTCAAAGAGGGCTCCGGGGTGGCGGCGGAAGTGCTGACAAAGCTGGGAGTACACGCCGATACCATGGAAAGCACCATCCGCCAGAAGGTCGGCAGCGGCTCCCAGACCCGTCTGACCATCGACGACTTTACCCCCCGCAGCAAACGTATTTTACAAATTGCCGTGATGGAAGCGTCCCGGCTTGGGCATAACTACGTTGGTACGGAGCATCTGCTCATTGCGATCCTCGAAGAAGGCGACAGTTATGGGGTACGCTTCCTCAGTATGCTGGGCGTTAAGCCAACCAATATTTTTGAAGAAATCCGCAGCAGCCTTGGCAACGGGGAAGAACCTTTTGAAACAACCTCCTCCGGGGGCAAGGCAAAAGGCAAGGCAGGCGGCAAAACCGATACCAAAACCCTCGATCAATACGGACGCGACCTGACAGCACTCGCCGCGAAAGGGGAAATTGACCCCGTCATCGGACGGCAGGTGGAAATTGAGCGGGTCATCCAGATCCTGTCGCGCCGTACCAAAAATAACCCCTGCCTGATCGGCGAACCCGGCGTTGGGAAAACGGCTGTTGCAGAAGGGCTTGCTTTGAAAATTATCCAAGGGGAGGTTCCCGAAACCCTCAAGAACAAACGCATCGTTGCCCTTGACCTGACCAGCATGGTTGCCGGCACCAAGTACCGCGGCGATTTTGAGGAACGGATCAAATCCGCTATGGAGGAAGTCAAGGCAAACGGCAATGTCATTCTCTTTATCGACGAGCTGCATACCATTATTGGAACAGGCTCCGCGGAAGGTTCCGCCGATGCCGCCAATATCCTCAAGCCTTCTCTGGCAAGGGGTGAAATTCAATTAGTCGGTGCAACCACCATCAACGAATACCGCAAGCACATCGAAAAAGACGCCGCTCTGGAACGCCGGTTCCAACCGGTGATGGTCGGGGAACCCACTTCTGAGGAAGCTATGGAAATCCTGCGCGGCCTGCGTGACCGTTACGAAGCGCATCATAAAGTTAAAATTACCGACGAGTCGATCGAAGCAGCGGTAAAATTATCGTCGCGCTACATTGGCGACCGTTTCCTGCCTGACAAAGCCATCGACCTCATTGATGAAGCCGCCTCACGGGTACGCCTGCGGGCCTTTACAGCTCCCGACAGCCTCAAGGAACTGGAAAAACGCATTAAAGAACTCGAACAGGAAAAAGCGGCTGCGGTTAATGCACAGGATTTTGAACGTGCGGCACAGATCCGTGACGAGGAAAAACAGACCAAAGAAAAATTGGAACAGGCCAAAACCGTATGGGATGACAAAAACCTCATTGGAAACAGTGAAGTCACCCCAGAGGATATTGCCCAGATCGTTTCTACCTGGACGGGAATCCCAGTTTCCCAGCTCAGCGAGGAGGAAAGCCAGCGTCTGCTGAAACTGGAAGACGTGCTGCATGAACGCATCATTGGGCAGGAGGAAGCGGTGACAGCGGTCGCAAAAGCCATCCGCCGCGGGCGGGTGGGCCTCAAAGACCCCAAACGACCCATTGGATCGTTCTTGTTCCTTGGGCCAACTGGTGTGGGCAAAACCGAA
>CATJNB010000120.1 GCA_949741605.1 uncultured Eubacteriales bacterium
AGCAATCAACTGTAAGAATCTTTACACTTTTCGGCTCCCTGGTTTAAAGGGTGCTGGTGCACCAGACTTGCACAATGGACATTCCTCTGGCTGCCATGATTCAACATCCACAGAGATAACCGACTGGAACGGTACCCCAAAATCCACTTTTCCAGCAGTGCGGTCAACAATGGAGCCAATTCCCACAATTTCGGCACCCTGTTCCTGTACAATTTTCATTACTTCCCGTACAGAACCGCCTGTTGTTACTACATCCTCAACGATTAACACTTTTTGTCCTGGTTCGAAAACAAACCCACGACGCAGTGTCATTTTTCCATCTTCCCGTTCCGCAAAGAAATTTTCACATTTCAGCCAGCGACTGACTTCATAAGTCATTTGTACGGCTCCTAGTGCTGGACCAATGACTACATCTATCCCTTGACCTTGAAACCGTTCGGCTAAAGCAGCGCATAGTTCTTCACTATATTTGGTATTGCGGAAAATTTTGGCACATTGTAAATATTTATTGCTGTGTTTTCCAGATGTTAAAAGAAAGTGCCCTTCCAGCAATCCCCCCGCCTCTTTTAGGATTTCCATGACCCTTTCCTGCGTAATCATAATACATACTCCTTCTCTATTTGAAATTATTTTTTATTATATAATAAACCATGAAAAAATTCCAGTAAATTTCGAAAATTTCTGGATATCTACACAAACTTACTACTCAAAAAATGTCTCCTATGAGTGGAGACATTGGAATCAAGTATTTTTATCAACAATATGAAAAGTTTTTAAATTGCCAGTCTTGGCACTCCGGTTCCCCAGTTCAGCACCAATTTCCTCCCAAGTGATGCCTTGGTTCACCATTAGTACAACTAAATGATAAAGCAAATCCGAAATCTCCAAGATGGTTTCGTGATGGTCGTTATTTTTTGCCGCGATGATGACTTCACTACATTCCTCACCGCATTTTTTGAGGATTTTATCTAACCCTTTCTGAAAAAGATAGGAAGTATACGAGCCTTCTTGATGAATGTCACGACGAGATAAAATGGTTTGATAAAGCTCTTGTAAAATATGTTCATTCATTGAGAATCCCTCCAAAGTTGATGAAAAAAACAGGAATGAGAACCAGTATGGCAAGCTGACCCCGTTTGTTCCACAACGGCTAATAAAGTATCGTCATCACAATCCGCATGCAGACTGATTACTTTTTGAAGATGGCCCGAAGTAGCACCTTTATTCCAAAGTTCCTGACGTGACCGACTATAAAACCAAGTATAACCAGTTTCCAGAGTTTTTCGTAAGGATTCCCGGTTCATGTAGGCGAGCATCAGGACTTCTTTTGTCCCAGTTTCTTGCACTACAACCGGGAGAAGATCCGCCTTTTGAAAAAAGCACTCCAAATCCTCTTCCCGAAAGGCAATGCCATTTTTTGTAGTAAAATTCAAGCTACTTCCTCCTCATGCTTGGTGACGGCTAATTACAATTGCCTGATATAAACTAAGATCACCAGTGTATAGCGCCTTACCGCAAATAGTCCCATAAAGATCTAAATCGCGCAGTTCTTCAATATCCGACAAATTGCTGACACCGCCACTAGCAATCACATTACACGAAACAGTCTGATTCAGGGTACTCAGCATATCAAAATTAGGTCCAGTCAGCATACCATCCCGCGAAATATCAGTAAAAATCAGACAGGATACTCCCTTATCTTCCATGTTTTTCGCCAGTTCCAAATAGTCCATCTGGGATTGATCGGTCCAACCCTCAGCGGCAACTTTACTATGGAGCGCATCAATTCCGACTGCAATCCGATCCCCAAACTCTTTGACAGCCTGTTCGACTAGAGACGGATTTTTGAGTGCAGCTGAGCCCAAAATCACACGGGCTACTCCTTGTTTCAGATAATATTCTATTGTTTGGAGGTCACGGATGCCGCCACCAATTTCAACCTTCAAATCAGTATGAGAAACCACATCAAAAACAATCGCAGAATTGACTGGTTTTTTTGCTTTTGCGCCATCAAGATCCACCATATGGATCCATGTAGCCCCCGCTTCCTGAAAAGATTTTGCCGTCAAGAGGGGATCTTCCGCTACCTTATGGGCAGTGGAATAGTCGCCCTTTTGCAGACGGACACACATTCCGTCTTTCAAGTCAATTGCCGGAAAAATCAGCATTTTGTAATCCTCCTTAACATGATAAAGTCCCTTTGGTGGACAACGCTTCCCCATTACCAGACGGTGCCACAGCCAGACGCATCGCATGGGCGACCGCCTTGTAAATGGCCTCTACACAATGATGGGAGTTTTTCCCATATTCCAACCGGATATGCAAAGTTAATCCGGCATTTCCTGCAAAAGCACGAAAAAATTCTTCCGTCATGCACGTATCATATTCTCCAATCCGTTCCTCCGCAAATTCAGCTTGGAACACTGTATAGGGCCTTCCGCTGATGTCCACGGAACAAAATGCCAGTGCTTCATCCATAGGGACAAAAAAGCTTCCAAATCGAGTAATCCCTGCTTTATCACCTAAAGCCTCAGAAAACGCCTTACCTAAGACAATCCCAGTATCTTCAATCGTATGGTGGCAGTCTACAAACAAATCGCCTGTGGTTTTCAAACTCAATCCAAAACCGCCATGGGTAGCAAAGGCTGTGAGCATATGGTCAAAAAATCCGATCCCCGTAGACACCTCCACCTCACCACCATCTAAACAAAGGGTAAGAGAAATATCAGTTTCCCTTGTTTTACGAGACTGCATCGAATGCCTCATAACTGCTCCCCCTTTCCCATTTGGAAATAATTCCGGAACGCTTGCACAACAGCGGTATTTTCCTCCGGATTGCCCGCCGATATCCGCAGAAATCCCGGAAACAGCCGGACAGCAATACTGCGTTTGAGAAAAAAGTGATAAATTTCTTTGGCATCTTCTGTCCGAATAAAAACAAAATTCGTACAGCTTTCATAAACAAAAATCTTTTCTCCACAGTCACTTTCCAATTCTTTCAAATCTTGGTACAGCTTGTTTTTCGACTCCACAATCTGACGAATCCCACAGCGCAAAATGTCTGGATGCCGAAATAATTCTGAACCGATTTTCTGAGTAAGGGTATTGGAATTATACGGTGACTTAACCGCTTTGATTGCATTGGTAAGAGTAGGATTCGCCACAGCAAATCCTAAGCGTACTGCCGCCATTCCAAAAGCTTTCGAACAAGTACGCAAGATAATCAGATTATCATAATCCGTGATTTCCTCAAGCAACGACTGATCCCAAAAATCCATATATGCTTCATCCAAGACAACCAATGCATCTACTGACCGAATCAATTGACGTACAGAATCCCGGTTAAGTCCTAAAGAAGTCGGATTGCATGGGTTGGAAAAAATAATCATACTTACCTGTTCTTGCTGTGCGGTTTGGATCAGCTTGTCCACCGAGATTGACAAATCCTCCTCTTTTTGAAATTCTATGGATTCTGCTTCCACAATCGACGCATAAAAACGGTACATGGAAAAATCCGGACTGATAGTAAGGACTTTATCCCCTTTCATTAGAAATGCTGACATAATCACAGAGATACTCTCATCAGAACCATTCCCGACAGTCACCCAGCTCGGATCGATCCCATAATAATCTGCAAATGCGGCACTAACTTCTTTGGCAAGGGAATCCGGATAACGGTGAAAAGCAACCCTATCGACCTCACGTAAAATTCCGTCTTTGATCTCCTGTGGAACCGACAGGAACGATTCATTTGCATCTAGGCGGATCCGATATTCCCCTTCGATGGGATCGTATGGTTTTAAATCCCGGATCTTGCTGTTTAACGAATACGACACGACAGTTTCCGCCTTTCTTTACGGGTTTTCATTTTCAAAGCGCACCTTAATCGAATTGGCATGCGCGGTCAAGCCTTCGGTGTCAGCCAACACAACAATGTCATCCTTTGCTGCTTTTAACGCCTCTTTCGTATAATAAATGAAGCTTGATTTTTTTACAAAGCTATCCACCGATAATGGTGAAAAAAATCGTGCTGTCCCACTGGTTGGCAACACATGGTTCGGACCAGCATAATAATCTCCCAGTGGTTCCGGAGAATAGTTCCCCAAAAACAGCGAACCAGCATTATCCAGCCGTCCAATATATTCCATGGCATTTTCCGCACATAATTCCAGATGCTCTGGAGCTAAATCATTCGCAAACTCTATGGCTTCCTCCATGGTTTCGCACACGATCACCGCGCCAAAATCATCCAACGAACGGTGAATAATTTCTTTGCGTTCCAACTGTTCTACCTGACGTTCCACTTCCTTGATCGTCTGCTCTGCAATGGTTTCCGACGTAGTCAGAAGGATCGCCGAAGCCAATACATCATGTTCTGCCTGCGACATCAAATCTGCTGCCAAAAATTTCGGATTTGCTGTTTCGTCCGCTACAATTAAAATCTCGCTCGGACCAGCAATCATATCAATATCCACTGTACCATATAAATGTTTTTTTGCGGTCGCGACAAAAATATTCCCAGGACCAACAATTTTATCCACTTTCGGGATACTTTCGGTTCCATAGGCCAAGGCGGCCGCTGCCTGTGCCCCTCCGACTAAAAAGACCCGGTCAACCCCTGCAACATAAGCCGCCGCCATGATATCCGGATTGGGTTTACCGTCTTTGCCGGGTGGTGTGACCATAACAATTTCCTTTACCCCTGCAATTTTCGCTGGGATTGCATTCATGAGTACCGACGATGGATAAGCAGCCGTCCCTCCAGGGACATAAATCCCGACCCGTTCCAGACCACGTACCCGCTGGCCTAAAATCACCCCATTGGATTGGGGATCCATCCAGCTTTGCTGTTTTTGTTTGCTATGGAAAACCCGGATATTTTCCGCAGCACGTTCCAAGGCATCCACAAAATCACGGTCACACAACGTGACCATCTCTGCGATTTCCTTCTGCGAAACCTCCATGTTTTGGGGTGCATGACCATCAAATTTTTCTGTATATTCCCGTACTGCCGTGTCTCCGCGCAATCGTACCTGCTCAAGAATATCCGCCACAATTTTATCAACCTGCTGATCCTTTTCTCCCGCACGTTGCATCAACTGCCGTACAAATTCACGGGTGGTCGTTTCGTCTTTTTTTACCAACTGCATCATCACGTATTCCCCCAATGCATTTATCTTTTTGCCTGTTCCATTTCGCTGATAAGTTTTTGTATTTCTGCTTTGCGCAACTTGAGACTCGCTGTATTGACAATCACACGGGCTGATATCTCACAGACATCCTCAATCACTTCTAACCCATTTTCCTTTAGAGTCGTACCTGTTTCCACAATATCGACAATCGCATCGGACAAGCCAAGCAAAGGTGCCAATTCCACCGAACCTTCGATCTTGATAATCTGCACATCCATTCCCTTGGCCTCAAAAAAGCCACGGGCTACATTCGGATATTTGGTTGCAATGGTCTTCGCGTGATAGCCTTCGTAAAAATGTTTGCCTTTGGGTGCGGCTAACGCAAACCGGCATCTGCCAAATCCGAGATCCAAAACCTCATAAAAGCTGGTTCCATTCTCCATGATGGTATCTTTCCCCACAACCCCCAGATCACATACGCCATGTTCGACATACGTGATCACGTCAGCGGCTTTAGCCAGCACCACAGCAAACTGGTTATCCCCAACTGGCAAAATTAATTTGCGCCCTTTATTCTTGATCGCAGTACAATCGTAGCCAATCTTCTCGAACAGCCCGACGGTATCTTTTTCCAAACGCCCTTTTGTCAGGGCAATCCGTAATGGTTTCATCTTCTGGCGCCCCCTTATAAATTGATCCTATGTACTGTTTCAATCGTATCTCCCACAAAATCCACCCGGCTGATCCCCATTTTTCGCGCGTACTCAAGAGTCTCTTCGCGGTCTGCAAACACACTGTTTTCACACCGCAGATTCTGTTCCACGAGATTAGCGGCATAATTGAGCGCCTTAATTTCATAACCATCCTCACCATGCACAAGGATATCCACATCAGGAATCTTTTTTCCTTTGTTTTTGTCCATGAGCACCCGCGTAATGGCATCCACATTCATCGCAAATCCAATAGCAGGCATCGGCGAATCAAAGGAGGCTAACAGATTATCATACCTTCCGCCTGTTAAAATCGCGTCACCAAAATGTTCCACATATGCACTGAAAATAATATTTGTATAATAATCGTTACGCTGTACCAATCCCAGATCGACCATGATACGGTCACCCAATCCAAGGACTGTCAAGGCTTCGTAAATCTGCCGTACATAATCCAGAGTTTCTGCTGCCTTGTCATTGAGACAGTATGCAGCGGCTTCCTCAAAAACTTCTTTTCCGCCAAACAAACGAGGTAATTTCCGCATAGCATCAACAGCAGCACTTGGTTCCAGATGATCCAGCATTGTATCCAAAGAAGCATAATTTTTCGCCTCAATCGTCGCGCGGATATCTTCTTTCCAATGGTCGGCAATCGGGAGTTGTTCGGCAATGGCTTGGAAAAATCCTGCATGCCCCAGTTCCATACGGAAGTCCGGCACACACTTGCTTAATGCTTCAATGGCAGTCACAATCACTTCCAAATCGGCTCGTTTCCCACTGGCACCGATCAATTCAATCCCCGACTGCATGATTTCATCGCTGCGGCCGCTTAGGCCAGGGGCGTTTCGGTAAATATGTTGCGTATAATAAAACCGCAAAGGTTTGGACTGGTTTTGTAAATTGGTTGCCGTCACCCGGGCAATCGGGATCGTCGAATCCGGGCGCATCACGACTAAACGTCCACGCTTATCAGTCATTTTATACATACATTCCTGACTGATCGCTGACGAATCAAAATGAAATACATCAAAAAATTCCAAGCCCGGCGTGACAATTTCATGGAACCCATGGCACGCAAATACATTTGCCAAAAGCCGTTCGACATAGCGATGGGTCAGACATTCTTCAAACAATAAATCTTTGGTTCCTTCTGGTGTGATTTTATTATATTTTTTCATCCATGGATCCTACCATTCTATTGAGATTGTGCTTTAGTATGCTAATATAGTAACATGTTAAAATATTTTTGTCAATACGCTTTCCTCAGAAAAGAGAAAGCTGGCTGCTTTCCGGCAGGCCCTCCAAGGCACCGGATTCTGCGAGCGTTTCCATAACAGTTTTGCTAACTTTCGCACGAGCTTGCAAGTCATCGGCAGAAATATAAGCCCCACCAGACTGACGAGCCGCTGCCAAACTTTGCGCCGCTGCCTCGCCTACCCCCGACAAGGATGCAAACGGCAAACGAATTTTCCCATCCTCGACCAAATAACGAGTCGCATCCGACTTATAAAGGTCAATTGGCAGCACCTGAACCCCTCTAGCGAGCATTTCATTGATAATTTGGAAAGACGCAAAGGAATCCTCCTCTTTTTTGGACGCCTCTTTGCCTTTCATCGTAATTTCAGTCATACGCCGCCGGACTGCTTCACGGCCTTTCGTTACCGTGACTGCGTCGAAATCTTCACCGCGTACCGTAAAATAGGCTGCATAATATTCGACTGGACGATGCACCTTATACCAGCCCAGACGCAAAGTGGAAATCATATAGGCCGCGGCATGCGCTTTCGGGAACATATATTTAATTTTCATACAGGAATCAATGTACCATTCCGGCACCTGATGTTCCCGCATAGCAGTCAGGTGTTCCTCTGTAAGCATCTGGCTGGCTTTCCCCTTTCGCGTAATTTCCATAATTTTAAATGCCATTTGGGGATCTAAACCTTTTAGCATGAGATACGTCATGATACTGTCGCGCGTACCAATAACCTCCGAAATGCTGCATGTACCATTTTTAATCAAGTCCTGTGCGTTCCCTAGCCACACATCCGTGCCATGCGACAAACCCGAAACCTGTAATAAATCGGAAAATGTTTTGGGTTGCGAATCAATCAGCATTTGACGGACAAAGCTCGTACCAACCTCCGGCAGAGAAAAAGTTCCAGTCTGGGAATCAATATCCTCTGGAGTAACCCCCAACGCATCGGTTGAGGTGAACAGTGACATGACATCTGGGTCGCTCATGGAAACATCCATCACAGAAATGCCCGTATAGTCCTCAAGATAACGGTAAATCGTCGGCACATCGTGCCCCAGCTCATCCAGCTTGCAGATCGTATCATGAATGGAGTGGAAATCAAAATGTGTGGTGATATTATCGGAATTAACATCATTAGCCGGACGCTGCACTGGACAAAAATCATAAATTTCCATGTCTCGTGGTACGACAACCATTCCGCCTGGATGTTGGCCTGTCGTACGCTTGACTCCCGTACATCCCCTGGCCAGACGCTGTTCTTCTGCCCGATGCATGGGAACTCCTCGTTCTTCTGCATATTTCTTGACAAATCCCAACGCTGTTTTGTCAGCAACAGTAGCGATGGTACCAGCTTTAAACACGTTGTCTTTCCCAAATAATGTTTCTGTATAACGATGGGCATCACTTTGATATTCGCCGGAAAAATTAAGGTCAATATCCGGTGTCTTGTCACCATCAAAGCCAAGGAAGGTTTCAAAGGGAATCGTGTGGCCGTCACGGTGGTAATCAGTACCGCACTTCGGACATTGTTTTGCAGGCAGGTCAAATCCTGAACCATAACTGCCGTCTGTTATAAATTCGCTATTCTGGCAGTTCGGACAAACATAATGGGGTTCCAGTGGGTTTACTTCTGAAATTCCCGACATCGTCGCGACAAATGACGATCCAACCGATCCACGCGATCCTACCAGATATCCATGTGCTTCAGAATCGGCAACTAATTTTTGCGCGGTCATGTAGAGGACAGAAAAACCGTGTTTAGTAATCGACCCCAGCTCTTTATCCAGACGTTTTTGCACCAGTTCTGGCAAAGGATCGCCATACATCGCTTTGGTACGTTCTAAAGTAATACGGATCAAATCTTCTTCTGCTCCATCAATAAACGGCGGGAATACCCCTGGTGGGATCGGGCTGATTTCCTCAACCCAGTCAGCAATCCGATTCGTATTTGCCACCACAACCTCATAAGCTGTTTCTGGACCCAGATAGGAAAATTCTTCCAACATTTCCGCCGTAGTACGCAGGTAAAGCGGTGCTTGTTCATCGGCGTCACTGAACCCTTGCCCAGCCATAAGAATTTTTCGGTAGTCGCTATCCTTCGGATCTAGGAAATGTACATCGCCCGTCGCTACCACTGGTTTGCCAAGCGCATCACCTAATTTTACAATCGTGCGGTTAAATTCCATTAGAGCTTCGCGATCAGGCACCATCCCGTTTCGAATCATAAACGCATTATTATCCAGCGGCTGGATTTCCAGATAATCATAAAAACTAGCAATTTCACATAAGGTATTCCAAGGTTGTCCATGGAACACAGCCCGGAATAATTCCCCGGATTCACATGCACTGCCAATTAACAGACCTTCCCGGTAATTCGCTAACACACTTTTGGGAATTCTGGGTGTTTTATAAAAATAATCCAGATGAGAAAGAGAAATTAATTTGTAGAGGTTTTTCAGACCAACCGCATTTTTCACCAAAATAATCTGATGATAGGGACGGATTTTTCGGATATCCCCCCCAGTCAATGCAGTATTAATTTCGGACACATGGTGAATATTCGTATCTTCCCGCAGACGGGCTAGCAAAACGGCAAAAATCTTTGCTAATACCGTTGCGTCATCGCTGGCACGATGATGGTGAAAAGGGTCTAATTTTAGATATTTTGCAACCGTATCCAGTTTACAGTTTTTGATATCCTTGAGCATCGAACGGCACATAGGCAGGCTGTCGATATAAGGATATGTAAATTCCATCCCATGACGCTGAGCGGCTATACGGATGAACGAGGTATCGAACTCAGCATTGTGTGCAACTAACACCGCATCGCTACCACAAAACTCGTAAAAAGCCCGTACTGCTGCTTCTTCCGACGGTGCATCCGCTACCATCTGGTCGGTAATACCAGTCAGCTCTGTGATCTTAGGAGGAATCTTCTTTTCTGGGTTCACAAACGTATTAAACGTATCGACAATCTGACCGTTCCTCAAACGTACCGCACCGATTTCCGTCATGCGTTCCTGATTGGGACTTAGTCCGGTTGTTTCAATATCAAAACAAATAAATTCATCCTCCAGGCTGTGTGCGGACTCCCCCACCACAGCTGGCACCATGTCATTGACAAAATAGGCTTCCACACCATAAATTACCTTGATATCCCCGCCATTTTTACGGATCTTATTGACCGCATTCATGGCATCTGGAAACGCTTGTGCGACACCATGGTCAGTAATGGCAATCGCTGGATGCCCCCATTCATGGGCACGTGCAATCAGATCTTCAGCTGGAGTCATACCATCCATGCTGGACATATTGGTATGCAGATGCAGCTCGACCCGTTTAGTCGCTGCCTGATCCACGATTTTAACCTGTTCTGCGGTTGCAATCCCACGTGCGCGCAGTACATTTTCCCGGTCATATTTATCATAGTCGATCTCTCCCCGTACCAAAATGGTTTTCCCAACTTTTAGGGTATCCAGATTACGGCACTGGTTAGCATCCTCAATCAACTTGACCGACATGGAACTGGTATAATCCGTAATGTGGATGCTATAAATTTTCTTGCTTTTGTCCCGGGTCAGCTTAGAATCCAAAGCAAAAATCTCACCCCAAATGGTCACACTCCCCGCATCGGGGGTGACGGTTTGAATCGGAATCGGTTGGCTTTTTCCTAAGCTACGCCCATACAAATCCCTCACAGTTTCCGGAATATACGTGGGAAGCAAATGGCCAGATTCGCGCACCTGTTTGGTACGTACAATCCCCTTTTGTTCCAGACTTTCCTCATAAGCTTCCACTTGCTGGGTCAGCGACTGCCGACGGATTTTTTCTTCCTCAATTTTCTTTTTCTCTATGTATTCCGAACTGTCGCTTTCCAAGCTCAATTTCCCATTAAAGGTCACTTGTACCAGACAGCCAAATTCTTCTTCCACTAACCGTGCCAATGCCTGATCGGTATGCCGGGCGGAAAGAGTTTCGTATCCACCGTGTTCTAAAGTAATCGTCAAAATACCATCAGATAAATCTGCCTGTGAATCTTTTAAAAAACCATTCAAACTAGCATCCCGGCGTTTCAGTTCGAGTACCAAATCCGGGTAATAGTCCACGGAGAGACATTCCTTGGAAAACCGTGGGGCTATTCGGGCCTCCACAGTATGGAGCATAGAATTTTGCAACTGTTGCTCCAAACGGAACAACAACTCCCGTTCGACCAGACTTGCAAACTGTACTTCAATCCAAATACCACGATTTTGCACGTCAATTTCGATAGAACGGATGACCCCTTCTTTTACGGTTTGCGGCAAGGAACCTTTTTCCACATAGTCCTTAAAAATTTCTCCAAATTGATTCTCCAATCGTACTTCCCCATCCTTTGTCAAATCCACATTTATAAGTGGTCAATTTCTTCCAGCAAAGCCTCAAGCAAACCGTCCTCCGGAACCTTGCGGATGACCTCTCCTTTTTTAAATAATAACCCAACACCGTCGCCGCCAGCAATCCCAATATCTGCTTCTCGAGCTTCTCCTGGACCATTCACCACACACCCCATGACAGCAACCTTGATATTTTTCTTGCAGGTACGCAATGCCTGTTCCACCTGATTGGCAAGCCCAATCAAATTAATATTGGTACGCCCACACGTAGGGCAGGAAATCAATTGTACCCCTTGGGTATGCAAATCCAAGGCTTTCAAAATGTCAAATCCAGCCTCAATTTCCCGAACTGGGTCAGCAGTCAGTGACACTCTAATGGTATCCCCAATCCCCCGTTGTAACAAAGAGCCAATCCCAATCGCCGATTTGAGCAACCCCATACGTTCGGTCCCCGCTTCTGTGACACCTAGATGCAGAGGATATTGACATTGCTGTGCCGTCAATTCATAGGCGCGGATCATCATATCCACATCTGACGATTTGATCGACAAAACGATCTGGTCAAAGTCAAACTGCTCAAGCAAAGATGCATGATATAACGCACTCTCACATAATGCCTGTGGGGTTGGATGCCCATGTTTTGCCAACAGTTCTTTTTCCAGTGACCCAGAATTGACGCCAATCCGAATTGGTATCCCGTGCAAACGGCAGGCATCTGCTACCGCTTTGACTCGATCTTTATCGCCAATATTACCCGGATTAATACGGATTTTATCGATCCCCGCCTCGACCGCTTCCAACGCCAGTCGATAATCAAAATGAATGTCTGCCACCACTGGGATTGCCACTGTCCGTTTGATTGCAGGGATCAGTTGTACAGCATCGCGATCTGGAACCGCTACCCGTACCATCTGACAGCCAGCCTGCTCTAACACCTGCGCCTGTGCCACATTTCCAGCTATATCCCATGCAGGGACATTCAGCATTGACTGTACACTCACCGCTGCATGCCCGCCAATTTCCAGATTCCCTGCCCGAACTAAGGTTGTGTTTCTGCGTTCCATCTCGTACCGACCTCCTAACACTATTCTATCCATTGTAACACAAAAATCCATCTGAGGCAATTTTTTCTTTCCTTTCTCCTTGTGATCCATGATTCTTCTTGAATACAAAAACAGATAGTGATATCATAAAAAGAAATCAAAAAATTACCAGACAGCTAAATTCCGGTTTGGAGGGATAGTACAATGAATATCATAGATAAAAAAATTGACAAGGGAAAACCATTCGACTGGGGAAAAACTTCCTCAGATTATGCAAAGTTCCGGGATATTTACCCTCAGATATTTTATGAAAAAATAACCCAACGTAAACTGTGTATTCATGGGCAAACCATACTCGATCTGGGCACAGGAACTGGGGTTTTTCCCAGGAATATGTATTCCTACGGAGCCAAATGGATTGCTACTGATATTTCAGAAAATCAGATTGCACAAGCCAAAACTCTTTCCAAAAAGATGGCAATTGATTATTATACTGTTCCCACAGAAAAACTGGATTTTCCAGCGGATTCTTTCGATGTTATTACGGCCTGCCAATGTTTTTGGTATTTTAACCACGACCAGGTCATGCCGAAACTTTTCCGCATGCTCAAACCCAATGGCAGTATTTTAATCCTGTATCTGGCATGGCTGCCATTTGAAGACAGGATTGCACAGGCAAGTGAAAATCTTGTCTTGAAATATAATCCAACATGGAGCGGCGCTGGAGAAACAATCCATCCTATTGAAATCCCCAGCTGCTATGATAAAAAATTTGAACGAATCTATCATGAAGAATATCGGGTCAAAATTCCTTTTACCCAAGAAAGCTGGCATGGCAGAATGAAAACCTGCCGAGGGATCGGTGCCTCCCTGACGGCACAAAAAATTGCAAACTGGGAATACGAGCATCAAAAACTTTTGGCACAAATCGCGCCTGCTGAATTTGACATTTTACATTACGGTGCAATTAGTCAGCTCAAAAAGAAATAAAAATGCCAACCATATCCAAAAATATGGTTGACAACTGATGTTGGTTAAAATAACCCGATAATATCCTTGATACTGATGACAACCATCAAGCAAATCAAAGCTGCGAAGCCTGCTGCATGAATCCATCCCTCATGCTTTGGATTGACCGGTTTCCCACGGATTCCCTCAATAAGAAGAAAAACTAAACGTCCGCCATCCAGAGCCGGCAGGGGAAGCAAATTTACAATTCCCAAGTTTACGGTAATGGTAATCATCACACTCAGGATATTATTCACCGCTGCCCCAAACCCAGCTCCCAATCCCGAAGAAGCCGCCTGTGTAATCGCCTCGGCAGTCCCAATCGGACCGGAGAGATTATTTAGGGAAATCTGCCCCGTCACAATTCCAACCAAGCTTCCCCATACAGTACGCACATTGGCAAGCGTATTAGAAAAGGTCTGGCCGATCACACTGCCAAATGTGCGGGTAATGGGCTGTACCTTGAAGTCGTAAATCACTACGATCCGGTCATTCTGAAAACGACTATGCAACTGCACATTGGAAAATGTAATCTGTTCCCCATCACGTATCATCACAAACTCCACATTAGATGGATCACAAACCGCCAGTGAAAACTGTACATCCTGCATGGTATAGGAACGGCGTCCATCAATCGAATAAAACGTATCCCCACTTTGGATGCCTGCCGCCTGTAATGCCGAACCTTCGGCAAAACTGCTAACTGTCGTCGAAGCATAATAGGGCTGCTGAACCAGTACCACAAACATCAGGAAAAAACCTAATACAATGTTCATGATTCCGCCCGCAGCTATCACAATCACCCGCTGCCAGACCCGTTTCTTCCCGAAAGCACGTGGGCTTTCACTCGCTGTGTCATCACCTTCCATGGCGCAAAACCCACCAATCGGAAACAGACGCAGGGAATATACCGTTTCCTTTTTGCCGAATTTAAACAGTCTGGGTCCCATGCCAATCGCGAATTCATTAACCTTGATCCCACAGAGCTTTGCAGTCACAAAATGGCCAAGCTCATGGATAAACACGATCAGGCAAAACAGCAGCACCGCGATCACAATAAGCAAAACTGTTGTAATGAAAAACACCCCATTCCTTTTCCTTAGCCATGGCTCCCATCCACCGACCGATGCACAAATTCCCGTGCCGCGTGATCCGCTTCCAGAATCTGTTCCAAAGAAATCTCCCCGCAAACCGGTTTTTGTGCCAGCATGGCTTCCATCACCAAATCTCCGATTTGAGGGAACGAAATTTTCCCTTCCAAAAATAAAGGTACTGCCGCTTCATTGGCACCATTGGCAGCGGTTGCAGACAATCCGCCTCGCTGCAAAGCAATCCGGCAGGCCGCCAGACACGAAAAAGTATTGAGATCCGGCTTATAAAAACTCAGGTTTTTACACGCAGTCAAATCCAAAGGCTGGCTCGGGGAGGGTTCCCTGTTTGGATGTGTAATGGCATACTGAATCGGAATCCGCATATCCGGTACGCCCATCTGTGCCAGCACAGAATAATCCATAAATTCCACAAGGGAATGGATAATGCTTTCCCGATGAACGACCACATCAATTTGTTCAGGCGGCAACTGGAATAGCCATGCAGCCTCGATCACTTCAAGACCTTTATTCATCATAGAGGCCGAATCAATCGTGACCTTGGGTCCCATATTCCAATTGGGATGTTTAAGCGCCTCCCCTACTGTCACCATTTCCAGTTCCACGCGCGTCTTCCCGAAGAACGGCCCACCGGAAGCAGTCAAAATAACACGCCGCACTTCTTTTGCATTCTGGCATCCTTGTAAACATTGAAAAATCGCAGAATGTTCGCTGTCGACAGGCAGGATCGAAACCCCTTTCCGGTGTGCCTGATCCATGACCAAAGCCCCGCCTGCTACTAAAGTTTCCTTATTTGCCAGAGCAATTGTTTTTCGTGCGTCGATAGCCGCCAAAGTGGGCTGTAATCCCACCATTCCAACTACCGAATTTAAAACCAAATCCGCCGAGGGTAATGCCGCGATTTCACAAAGGCCATCCATGCCAGAAAGCACTTTAACTGGCAAATCGGCGATCGACACCCGCAATGACTTTGCTGCATCCAAATCAAAGACCGCAACTGCTTGCGGTCTGAACTCTCGTATTTGGGTTTCCAATAAGCCGGTATTCCGATGTGCCGCCAATCCGCATACCCTAAGACCCAATTGCCGAACTACTTCTAATGCCTGACATCCAATGGAGCCTGTGGAGCCTAAAATCGCAAGGTTCTTTTCCATTATTATTCACCAGACTATCGTTTTATTTCCCCTCAAAGAAGATTTTCCTTCTTTCCCAACACCCTCACAAAAACGTACCCGCAGAGAGAATCATCGAATCATAGGCAAAAGCTGAAAGAAAAAATAACAGAACGGCGCAACAAAAATTACACTGTCGAACCGGTCTAAAATTCCTCCGTGCCCAGGGATGATCGTCCCATAATCCTTGATTCCTCGTGCGCGTTTAATAAATGAGAAGGTCAGATCGCCCAAAATCGAAATGACTGTCGTGACCAGCCCAACAAGCACCAAAGACAAATACGATATGTGCAAAATACCACCATAAAAAATATAGTTATAGCACGTACCGAATACCAGCATAGCAAGGATGTTCAGAAAAAATCCTCCAAATACCCCTTCGACTGTTTTCTTTGGACTCAATTTCGGGCATAGCTTGTGTTTCCCCCAGAAGCTCCCCGCAAAATAGGCTCCCGCATCGGCAACCCACGAGGCACAAATGGTCATAAACACATAAAAAGCACCGTGATCCCCCCCAAAGTCCCGGACATATACCAAACAGGTCATCGCGGTAGCAATCAGGAGTGTCATGCCAAAAGCAGCTCCCACATCCACAAAATGGATTTCTTCATGGTGGTACAACACCAAAGCAAAAAAAGCCAGCAAATACAGAAGGTAACATGCTCCATGCAAATATACGCTCAGCCATGGCCACATCCATGCTGCACGAGTGAGCGGGAGCAACAAGGCAAACACCATATTGGGCACCAGTACATACCAGCATTTTGCAAGACCCATGGCATTGGTGATCTCATATACCGCCCACGCCGACAGCCCAGCAATTACCAAATTCATCCCATAGGGGAAGAACAGGTTGACTAGAATCACGGTCCATAAAATGGCCATCAAGATTGCCCCTGACAGGATTCGTTTTCCCATACTATACCCCTCCAAAACGCCGGTTCCGGTTGGCATATTCGTCTAACGCATGCTCAAGATCTTCAGGAGTAAAATCTGGCCAGAGGATATCCATGACAATATATTCCGCATAAGCCGACTGCCACAACAGAAAATTGGAAATCCGATGTTCGCCGCTTGGACGGATAATTAAATCCACATCAGGCTGTCCAGCAGTATACAGGTGTGCCGACAGCATCTCCTCTGTGATTTCCCCGGGTGACAATTCCTGATCCTTTACCTTTTGAGCCAGCATGCGAGTTGCCCGTACCAGTTCCAGACGTCCGCCATAGTTCATCGCGATATTCAAGATCATTCCGGTTTTTGATCGGCCAATCTCCTCATTCTTGCGGATCAGTTCCCGCAGACCCTGAGAAAATACCGATGTATCCCCAATAAAGCGCACTTGGACATTTTCCTTTAGGAATTCTTTGATCGCGTCTTTCAGATACTGCTTAAAAAGAACCATCAACGCGCCGACTTCATCCTCAGGACGTTTCCAATTTTCGGTAGAAAACGCATACATGGTCAGGCATTCGATCCCAATAGAATTGCAGTAACGGATCATTTTTTTAAAGTTAGCCGCCCCTGCCCGATGCCCCATGGAACGTGGCAACCCACGTTTTTGAGCCCATCTTCCGTTGCCGTCCATGATGATTCCCAGATGCCTTGGCAGTAAGCGAGAGCTTTCCTTTGGGGGAATGTTTTGTGCAGTCGATTTCATTGGATTCCCGCCTTTTATATTTCCATAATTTCCTTTTCTTTTTTCGCAAACAGCTGGTCGGCTTCTTTACAATATTTATCCGTTAAATCCTGGGCTTTTTTCTCGGCATCTTTGAGATCGTCCTCGGTAAGCTCTGAATTTTTCTTCATAGCCTTAAGTTTATCAATGGCATCGCGACGGATCGAACGTACCGCTACCTTTGCCTGTTCAGCCATTTTACTGATTTCTTTCGCGAGTTCTTTCCTTCGTTCCTCGGTCAGCTGCGGAAACGTCAGACGGATAATTTTCCCATCGCTTTGGGGATTGATCCCAAGATCAGACATCTGGATCGCCTTTTCAATCGCATGGCAGGAAGTCGCATCCCAAGGTTGGATCGTCAGCACGCGAGCCTCTGAAACCGCTACTGCCGCTAACTGATTGATCGCTGTCGGCGCACCGTAATAATCCACCATGATTTTGTCCAAAACTGCTGGGTTCGCACGTCCCGCACGTACCGCCGCATATTCATCCATGAGTACGCCCATTGTTTTTTTCATTTTTTCTTCCGCATGTCCCAATACCTGTTTCATAATCAAAACCACCTTTTCCTTTATACTATGAAAATAAAAATTTTCTTATTTCACTAATGTTCCGATTTTTTCCCCACAAACAGCCTTTGTAATATTCCCAGGCTGTTCAATACTGAATACCAGCAAAGGAATCTGATTATCTTTGCAAAGCGATGCTGCCGTACTATCCATCACTTGCAGGTTCTGGCTGAGAACTTCCTGAAACGATAAGGTCTCATATTTTGCAGCACTCGGATTTTTCTTTGGATCACTATCATAGACACCATCTACCATAGTGGCCTTCAGGATGATATCTGCACCGATTTCTGCCGCACGTAAAGCAGCTGCCGTATCAGTCGAGAAAAATGGATTCCCAGTGCCACATCCAAAAATCGTCACACGGCCTTTTTCCAAATGACGCACCGCCTTATTTCGCACATATAATTCTGCAATCTGCGGCATAGCCATAGCGGTCTGCACCCGACAGATAACACCCATTTGCTCTAAAATTTCTGCTACTCCTAATGCGTTGATGACTGTCGCCAGCATCCCCATATGATCTGCACGGGTACGATCCATCTGACCGCTGCTTCGGCCACGCCAGAAGTTCCCGCCGCCTACCACAATCCCCATTTCCACACCCATATCTACACAAGCACGGATTGGCTCACAAATTTCCTGCAGTACGTCGAAGTTAATTCCGCTGGACCCATCCCCAGCAAGAGATTCCCCGCTGAGTTTGAGCAATACCCTTTTATATTTTGGCTGCAATAAAAACACCTCGATTACTTAAATTGTCACGCTGCTGGAAACAATCACCAGTAGCCCATTCTTATTCTACTATATACCCGCGATAAAGTAAAGCTTTTTGCAAAAATCTCCATGCAAAAATGGGCTTCCCCTTTCAGGCAAACCCATCTTTTTACAAAATTTCATTTTCTCCGCCCAAACTGTCCGAGTTTCGAGCGTACACAAACACAACCAAATTCACCCTACACAGCATGTGTGAAAGTTCAGATTTTTATTTTACCATGTTGGCTACTTCTGCGGCAAAATCATCTTCTTTTTTCTCCAGACCTTCGCCCTTTTCAAAACGGGTAAAGCTGAGAATCTTAATGGTACCGCCCAGTTCCTTAGATACTTTATCGGTATACTGAGCCACCGACAAATCACCGTCTTTTACAAAGGGCTGTTCTGTCAGGCAGATTTCCTTAAAGAACTTCTGAAGTCTGCCAGCAACGATCTTTTCTGCAATATTCGCAGGCTTACCATCATTAATGATCTGTTCGGTGAGAATTTTCTTTTCATGCTCGACCACGTCAGCCGGAACATCATCTGGGCAAACATAGTTCGGAACAATTGCCGCTACCTGCATAGCAATATCTTTTGCGTAGGTAGTAAAATCCGGTTTCGCAGCCACATCAGCTGGAGCTGCAAAGTCAACTAGCACACCCATACGACCTGCGCCGTGGTTGTAAGTGATGACAACGCCTTCTTTGCGGTCAAAACGGCGGATTTTGATATTTTCACCAATGGTCAGGATTTTCTCCTGAAGCAATTCAGCAATGGTCTGTTCCGTGCCAACTGCTTTGCAGGCCGATAATGCCTCTACATCAGTTGGGGCACATTCAATAATAGTTTTCGCAACCGTGTCAACAAACTTGTTAAATTCATCATTCTTGGCAACGAAATCGGTTTCCGCATTGATCTCTACGACCACGCCAATATTGCCAGCCTCATTCATACAAGCATGAGCTACGCCTTCGGCAGCAATACGCCCGGATTTTTTCGCCGCTGCTGCCAAACCTTTTTCCCGCAAAAAGTCAATTGCTGCTTCCATGTTGCCGTCTGCTGCTGTGAGTGCCTTTTTGCAGTCCATCATTCCGCAGCCGGTCTTCTCGCGAAGCGCTGCTACATCTTTTGCTGTAAAAGCCATTTTACATTCCTCCGCTTTCTTAAAATCAAATCTTTCTTAAAAAAATACCCGTCTGGTGGGACGAGTATTGTAAAAACGGTAAACACAACCGTACTAGATCCAAATCAAAAATTATTCGGCATCCTTTTCTTCGATCGCCTCTTCCATAGCCGCGGCCCCCATCTGGCCTTCCCGGCCTTCAATGATGGCATTTGCAACCGTACCAGAAATGAGTTTGACTGCACGGATCGCATCGTCATTGCCCGGGATGACATAATCAATTTCATCGGGGTCACAGTTGGTATCAACAATGGCGACAATCGGAATCCCCAGTTTCTTTGCTTCGGCGACTGCAATACGTTCCTTGCGTGGATCCACGATGAACAATGCACCTGGCAATTGTTTCATATCTTTGATACCGCCAAGAAATTTCTCAAGTTTCTCGATTTCCAGACGCAGTTTAATCACTTCTTTTTTTGGAAGCAATTCAAACGTGCCGTCTTCTTCCATTGCTTTGAGCTGTGCCAAACGATCAATTCTGCGACGGATTGTGGTAAAGTTCGTCATCATACCACCCAGCCAACGTGCGTTTACATAAAATGCCCCTGCACGTTGTGCTTCTTCCTTGACAGAATCCTGAGCCTGTTTTTTTGTACCGACAAACAAAACCGATTTACCTTCAACGGAAAGGTCACGGACAAAATTATAAGCTTCTTCCAGCTTTTTCACGGTTTTCTGCAAGTCGATAATGTAAATGCCATTACGTTCGGTAAAGATGTACTTTGCCATTTTAGGATTCCATCTTCTGGTCTGGTGACCAAAATGTACGCCTGCCTCCAGAAGCTGTTTCATGGATACTACTGCCATAGTTTTGTTTCCTCCTTGGTTTTTCCTCCGCCCCAAAACCGGAAAGCCCTGTGTTCCAGGACACCAAACCGGTCAAAATTTGGGAGCGTGTGTTTTA
>CATJNB010000121.1 GCA_949741605.1 uncultured Eubacteriales bacterium
AGACACTGATTTCCGGCAGAACATCATCTCCACGTTCCGGTTCTTCGGCCTGTGCCGCATCCGCAATCAGTTCTGTAATATCCACAATTTCCGGAACAGGATTAGCGGTGGTGATATCGCTGATATCCATGGCGGCAACGGGCAGCGGGATCAGGGTAAACACCATCACGGCCAAAATCAAAACCGCCGCGACCCGCTGCCAAGTGTGTATGGTTTTCTTCAAGCTACTGCACCCCTTTCTCTCTGGCCTGTACGCATAAACGATGCTCCGGCTTTCCGTCGATACAGGTTGTCAGGGTAATCCGGTTATCCTCGGTGCGCGAGAGCATCGACCAATCGGTTTGGCTGATTTCCCGGATGCTCTCCACCACATACGTGCGGGAACCCAATGCGCTTTCGTAACGGATAACATCCCCGGCCTTTACCTTGGACAGATCCCGGAAATAACTGTAACTGGCATTCCCGTTATGCGCGCACAGGCCAATGTTCCCATCCCATGCGCTGGTGGTTTTGTAGTGGGCGATCCCGATGCGCATGGCTTCCATCTCATCGTCCGTTTCGTACACAGGAGTCGAAACCCCAATCGAATCGATGTACAGCCAACCCACGCTGCCATCCTCAAACTGCGTTTTTTCCGGCAAGGTATAGTTCCCTTTGACTTCCACGGAATCCGGGGAGGTCTGCGGCACAAACGGGGCCGGGGCGCGGCTTTGCACATTTCCCGTTTGTGAGGATGGGGAAGCTGGGACGGAACCCTTACCGGTTTGCTCCTGTTCTCCCTGCTTCTCAATCCGGAGCGTCGGCTTTGGCTCGACAACCGTATTCGATGCCGGGTCAAGCTGGATATCCTGCTTTGACAGCTGGTTCTGGTTCCCGGACAATCCGGGAAGTCCCAATAAACACCAGCACGAAACTCATGAGTGCGGCAAAGGCTGCCACACCAGCGATTACTTTTTTCATCTTGATTCTTTCATCTCCTTCTGCGGCGGATGATCCACCCAATCACAACCGCCGCCAATACACACAGGCAGCCGCCAACGACCAGCCAAAATGCCGGAAACTTTCCCGGCTCCTGTACCGCATCCGTTTGTGCGGACATGTCCGGTTCCGGTTTGACTTCCTCGTAAATCAGGGTATATTTGATTTTGCCGGGAACCGTTTTTTTCACTTCCCCCGAATAGAGCAGCGTCACCGAATATCCGGTGATTTTCGAGCCCCACGCCTTACCGGAATACTGCGCCGTTGCCGCATACGATGCCGGAAGCCCGCTGCCGTCCTGCTGTACCCCCACAGGCGTCCATTGCAGGTTGGACAGCGACAGGGAAACCCCGTTTTTCTGTACCGTCTTTGGCACCAGATACGGGTCGTTCGAGGCAAGTCCAGTGTATTCCTTGGTATCCGTGACTGTATACGAATAACTCTGCTTGTCCCCGTCCTCAATGACAAGGTTTGCCTCATCCAATTCCAATTTTCCCTCATACCCGTCCTCACTGTATGACAGCGTGGGTTCCTGCGCGGCAAGAATGGAGGCGCGTTCCTTGGTTTTCGAAGTCACCTGCACCGTCTTACGGACTGTTTTGGTTTCCGTTGTCCCCGGCATTTCTTCTTTCAAAATGTCCAGATACTGATACGCACAGCCATGCCACATGATATTCTGCTCGATCAGCTCCGAGGGGGTTACATCCGCATCCACCACAAAGGTTTTCCGCAGGATTTTATACCCATCTTCTTCCTGCCGCTGGACATCGTTTGGCAGGAAATCGGAATCTGGAATTTGTGGGGTACTGCTGTTTGTATCCGGTGGCTGCGTGGGTTCCTCGGTGATATCCACAATGGAGATTTCCGGCGTGTCATCCTGTGCAAACGCCGTGGTGTGCAGTCCCGCACCCGCCAGCATCAACACACACAGCATCGCCACACTGTGCCGTAAATATGGTTTCATGGCATCGCTCCTTTCTATCGTTCCGGGTTGGATTTGCGGCGCGGCGGTTTAAAAAGGGATTCCTGCTGATATTGCTTGGGGACAGTCTGTTCCATCTGCGTTCTCTGCACCGCCTCCAGCACAGGCCGCACTGCCAACCCGTTTTGCTGACATCCTTCCAAAATCCCCCGCAAATAGCTTGGTGACGGCATAGCTAGACACTCTTTGTATGGCGGCTGCATGGTATAAACCATCACCTCATAGCTGCGCCCTTGCCTGTCCTGCACACGGATGGTTTCCTTGCCGTACAGCCTTGGATATCCTTCGTAACAATCTAGGATTTGTTCGTCCTGCCCGCTTACCCGCCACATCACGCCCTCTACCCGGCTGCCCGACTCCGGCAGGATGGTGGCAACCCCACATCCCGAACCATTTCCGCGAAACGCAAGGCGGCATCCCTCCAAATGAACATTTCCTACTACCTGTGCATCCGGACACCGATACTTCATTTGGTGTAAATTCATATTGGAACCGTATGCAAAATATAACGTTGTTTCTTCGATCAAAACCACTCCTATCCTCTTTCATTCCGGTTTGAATTTCTGCCGCTCAGACACGCATAATTCGATCTGTCATACCGCCATGCCCGGTCACCGGGAAGGTTTTCGAGCAGGTGTTCCCGCACGTTTCTGGTTGATGGCCTGGGCGGAAATCGCCAAAGCCAGCGTGATATTCGCCCGGACTTTTCCCGCATGCAAGGTGCTTTCAAAGCACCGCCATTCCAGCGTCCCTCGATAGAACACCGAATGTAAATTTAACGCATAATACCGGGTTTCGTTATAGTGGTTGTAGCGTGACTCTTCAGAATCGGAATACCACAGGTCTGCCATTTGATTCATGCTGGCTCCGGATGGCAGCCTGCGGATTTTTTTCAGCTTATCCTCCTGGACCTTCTTGCACCAATGATTTACACGCCCCTCATTGACCTTGAGCGCCTGAAACAGAATATCCTCTTTGGAATACATAATACACAGCGCGTTTTTCAGGCTTTGGGCCGTATGGTTCGAAGCGTCCACATGCACATGCATCCCGCAGCTTTCATTGATCACAGCCCCTGTCCGGCGCAGGGTTCGCACCACCTCCTGCAGCTTTCCCATCTCGCTGTACCCCAGCTTCGGGGAATTCATTTCCACCTTGTAACAACCGTCATTGATAGGCGTCAATTGCCGCCTGTTCCGACAAAAGGCATGAATACTGCTGTCATACACAAAAGTCCAGACTTTCCCGTCTGGGTCGCTCACTTCCCACGGGTCATACGTGCGCGAGGCATGGGTTTGCCGGGCGCTCGTCCCAAATAATCCTGCAACTGCGGCCGCTGCTTGTTCACGGGTAATCCCGGTCATTTCAATTTCACAGCCATAATACTGTTCCTTTAGGTCAATTTGTCCTCAGCCCCCTCTCTTAGTTCCCGATGCATTTCTGCCATCCGTTTGCCGATGGCTTCGACTACAGTCACGGTCACACCATTGCCAGCCTGCTTGTAAACCTGGGTATCCGACTGGATCGCCAACACTTTGTCAATCCGGCCATCCTTCCACCCCTGCAAACGCAGACACTCCCGTGGCGTCAGCCGCCGGATTCTGCCCGGCCATTCCACCACTCCTTGATTTCCGTCTGTAGTCAGCGTATGGGAAATCTGCCTGACGACACGCCCCCTGCGCGTATTGCGCTGGGCATACGCAAAATTGACGCTGTCCCCCGGATAGGCCATCTTATATCCTTTTTGCGTCGCTTCTTTAATCGGCAGCCCAACCGCATACAGCCCGGTTTTCCCGCCAAATCCTCCAGCCTGCGAGGTCAGGGTGCATCCGACTCCTTGCGGGGAATACACCCGTTCTCCCTGTTTGCCCGGTATGATTTGCTCAGGAGCTGTTCCTGCTGTTTTCGTGAAAGGTAGTATTTTTCCCCGGCATCGCTTGTCAAG
>CATJNB010000122.1 GCA_949741605.1 uncultured Eubacteriales bacterium
AATTATCCGGGGTTTGAAGGGGGGATCGGCGGGTTTGACCTTGGGATGGAAATGAAAAAACAAGCAGAACGTTTTTCCGCGCAGACCCTGCAAGGCGAGGCGATAGCGGTGCGTTTGGCTGGGGATTGCAAAGAGGTCACACTGCACCATGGGGAAACCGTAAAGGCTCGTGCTGTGATTTTGGCGATGGGGGCTTCGCCAAGGGAACTGGGGCTGGCTGGGGAACGCGACCTGCGTGGGAAAGGGGTTTCTTACTGCGCCACCTGTGACGGGGCATTTTTCAAAGGCCAGACCGCGGTGGTGGTGGGCGGCGGCGACACTGCAGCTGCGGATGCCCTTGTTTTGTCAAAAATATGTGAAAAAGTTATTTTGATTCATCGGCGCGATACATTGCGGGCATCGGCGGCGTACCAAAATCCTCTAGCTGAGTGCGGCAATTTGGAGTACCGGTGGGATTCGGTCGTGGAGCGGATCGTCCATGAAGAAAGCGTGACTGGTGTGGATGTGCGGAACCAAAAAAGCGGCATGGTGGAACACATTCCCTGTACGGGGATTTTTGTTGCTGTGGGACATTCCCCCAATACTGGGATTTGCCATGGGCAGGTTACGCTGGACCCACAGGGTTATGTGCAGGCGGGCGAGGATACCAGAACCAATTTAGAGGGTGTGTTTGCCATTGGGGATTTGCGGACCAAACCATTGCGCCAAGTGGTCACAGCAGTTGCAGATGGGGCGGTCGCAGCATATGAGGCAGAAAAATTTTTAGCCATGGGACAATAGCCTAAGAGATGCCCCAAAAGAACATGAGAAAAAGGAATATCGCAATGCAGAATGAGGATAGCAAACGCGGATATCCTCATTTTTATTGCCATGTCCCTTTGAAAGCCTCCGCGATTTTTACTTGACAGCGTTCGGGAATAAGAGTAAAATAGGGAAGATAGTGAAATCTGCTTGCTTATGTGCAGACAAACAAACTGCTTCCAGTTGGGCTGCGTGATGGAAACGTCCAATGGGAGAGTCCGGAAAAAGAAAGTTGAACCCTTGGAAACGTTCCCTCTTATGCACGCTATTTGCTTTGGAACGATTGGGGTTTTCTAAAAAGTAAAAAATAATATTTGTATAGAGAGTCGTCCAGACACGAAACCCTTCATGCACCGTTTTGTATGCAGGGCTTGTGTTGTTTTGACCACTCGCCAAAGAAATTGGAGGTTATTTTGTGATAGAAAAAGAAATCCAATCCATGGGTCAGGAAACGGCCACAGATGGTTCCGGCACAGCACCCCAGCCAGAAACGCATATGGAATCTGCACCGTCCGTCAAGCCAGCTGCTCCGACCCGTACCCCCGCCCCTCGTAACCGCAACGCAAAAATGAATCCGCGTACTCCCCGTGGCAGCCGTCCGGGGAAGACAGGGACGGGCGAAAAGGGGAAAAGCCCGGTCCGTCACACCACGGGGCGTGATACTGCGCTGGCTATTTCACAGCCATCTGCTTTGGCGGCGGTTCCCAGTGCTACGCTGGCAGCAACCCAGACCAATAAAAATAAAAAAGGCCGTGGGAAAACTACTTCGCAGCGCCAGCAGCCGGCTCAGAATGTTTTGGAAAGCAAGGCGGCGATCCGGCAGATTAAGCACGGCACTAAGGTCGGACATTTTAAAAACCGTCACGCGCGTCCTTCCATCAAAGCGTATTTTCTGGGGGGGCTCAATGAGGTCGGCAAAAACTTTACGGTGTTTGAATGTGAAAATGATATGATTATTGTCGACTGCGGCATGGCTTTCCCAGACGGGGATATGCCCGGGGTGGATTTGGTGCTGCCGGACTTCACCTTCGTGGAACGCAATATGGATAAAATCCGTGGGATTGTTGTCACACACGGGCATGAAGACCATATCGGCGCGATCCCATATTTGCTCAAAAAAATGAGGCTGCCCATTTACAGTACCTCATTGACCCTGGGCTTGATCGACGGGAAACTCAAAGAACATGGTTTGCAGGGACGGGTACAATTAAATGTGGTCAATCCCGGCCAGACGGTGAAATTAGGCTGCATGGGCGTGGAGTTTATCCATGTCAACCACTCCATTTCCGATGCCGTTGCTCTGGCGATCCATTCGCCCGCTGGCACTGTCATCCACACCGGGGACTTCAAAATTGATTGCACCCCCATGAAGGAAGAAGTGATCGACCTTGGACGGTTTGCAGAACTCGGACAGGAAGGCGTGCTTGCCCTGCTGGCCGACTCTACCAATGCGGAACGTCCCGGGTATACCCCTTCGGAACGGAAAATCAGTGCTTCGTTTGATATCCTGTTTAACCAAGCCAAGGACAAGCGTATTATTATTGCTACGTTTGCTTCGAATATCAGCCGTGTCCAGCAGATTATTAACTGCGCGGTCAAATATGGGCGCAAGGTGGCGCTGTCGGGACGTAGCATGCTCAATGTGATGGGGATTGCGTCCGAGCTTGGATATCTCGATATCCCGGAAGGGGTTCTGATTGATATTGACTTAATCACCCGTTACCCACAGGAAAAAGTCGTGCTCATTACCACCGGAAGCCAAGGCGAACCCATGTCGGCGTTGTCGCGTATGGCCTTTGCCGACCACCGTAAGGTAGAGGTTGGTCCTGGGGATTTCATCATCCTGTCTGCACGCCCGATTCCCGGCAATGAGAAAACGGTTGGCAATGTCATTAACGAGTTGCTCAAACGCGGCTGTGAGGTAGTGTCGGATTCCTCTTTACAGGTGCATGTGTCCGGCCACGCCAGCCAGGAAGAACTCAAAATTATTCAGAGCATTACCAAACCCCAGTATTTCCTGCCGGTCCATGGCGAACAGGTTCATTTGCGAAAACATGCAGAGCTTGCTTTGGGGATGGGGCGCAAAATGTCCGACATCTTTATCGGCACCAATGGCGATGCTGTGGAACTCAATCAGGACTATATGCGCCAGCTGCCCAGTGTCCCATCGGGACGCATCCTGGTGGATGGGCTGGGGGTCGGCGATGTTGGCAGCATTGTACTGCGTGACCGCAAGCATTTGGCGGAGGACGGCCTGATTGTCGTGGTCTGTACGATCAGCCAGAGTGACGGGCACATTGTTGCCGGGCCGGATGTGGTTTCCCGTGGATTTGTTTATGTGCGTGAGTCAGAACCCCTCATTGTTGAGGCTCGCAACCGTGTCACGAATATTCTGGAGCATTGTGCTGAAAACCATATCCATGACTGGGGGACGCTCAAAACCAAGATTAAAGATGATTTGTCCAAACTGCTCTACGACCGTACCCGGCGCAGCCCCATGATTTTGCCGATTATTATGGAAATCTAAGCCACAGGGTACACAGCAGTTGCACGAAATTTTTGACCGCTTTTTTTACAAAAGGCGGTGGGGCCTTGCCCCCTCCACCCCCAGAGCCTTCTGAAAAAAGGCTGGCGAACCTTTTCCCCGTAGACGGCGAAAAGACAGTAGCTGGGCGGGGGCTGATCAAAGGAGAAATGTAGTTTTGAAACGAAAGGTATGGGTATCCTCGCCTGTCTTTTACCTTATCACGTTGGCGATGCTGGGCATGGCAATTGCGAGCTGGTTTTGGAACCCGATTGTGTTTTATATCGAATTGGGGGTCTGTGTGGCCGCCATTGCTGCGGTTCTGATTGCCACGCGCAATTTCCATTTCTATGTCAAGCATATCGTACAGGGTGCGCGCAAGACGCTGGCAGGCAGGGAATACCAGATGATCCAACGGCTTTCCTTACCGCTGGTGATGGTCGGCGAAAACCGGGATATCGTATGGGGCAATGAGGCGTTTCTCAAGGCCATGGGCTGGTCAAACGATTACCATGGCGTGAGTGTAGCCAAGCTCATTGCACCTTATACCCTTGAGCAGGTCATGGAAAGCAGCGGTACGGAGATTACGGTAGGTTCGCACAGCTATACGGTTTTTGCAAGCCGCACGGAATCCGGTTATGTGCTGTATTGGATTGATGATACGGCCTATAAAGATTTGCTGCGCGAATATGCGGAAACCCGTCCGATTGTAGCAGTGGCCTGTTTTGATAACCGCGATGACCTGCTGCGCGATGCCAGCGGCAGTGAGGATGCCCGGATCTGCTCGGAGGTGGAAACCACCTTGAGTGAGTGGGCGCACAGTATGGGCGGTTTTATGCGTAAGCTCAGCGGTGGGAACCGTTTCCTCCTGTTTACAGACGAGCGCAATATCATGGAAGCCAAGAAAAAACGCTTTGAGGTACTCGACCGTATCCGCGCGATCAAAACTGCGGATAACCGCAGCGCTACGGTTTCTGTGGGCATCGGGCGGGGGGCATCGAATTTTGCCGAAAGCGAACTGTGGGCACGTCAGGCGCTGGATATGGCGCTTGGGCGCGGTGGCGATCAGGTTGCCATCAAGCAGCACAGCGATGATTATGAATTTTTCGGCGGCCTGTCCAAAGGCGTGGAAAAACGGGACAAAGTGCGTACCCGGGTTATTGCCGCGTCGCTTTCCGACCATATCCGCGCCAGTGACGTAGTGCTGATTATGGGGCATAAATTTTCCGATCTGGATGCGGTTGGTTCGGCAATCGGAATGTGGAGTGCAGCCTACAAGGGGCTGAAACGTCCGGCGTATGTGGTGGTCAACCGTTCCCAGACCCTCGCTGGCGCTTTGCTCCATAACATGGAGGATGCACTCGAGGATGGCGACGAAGCCATCTTTATCTCGCCCAGCGAGGCCCTGACGCTGATTACCCCTAAAACGCTGCTGATTGTCACGGATACCCATTCGCCGGATTTTGTCGAGAGCCAGGATGTTCTTGAGGAAGTCAGCCGTGTGGTTGTCATTGACCACCACCGTATGATGGTTAAGCATATTACCAATGCGATTGTCTTTTACCATGAGCCTTATGCGAGTTCGGCCTCGGAGATGGTCGCAGAGCTGGTACAGTATATTGGCAATTATGCGCTGGGGCGTCTGGAAGCGGAGGCTTTGATGGCTGGGATTATGCTGGATACCAAAGGCTTTGTCATGAAATGCGGGGTACGCACATTTGATGCGGCGGCCTATTTGCGCCGGCGCGGGGCCGATACCGTACAGGTAAAACGGTTGTTTGCGGACAGTATTGAAACGTATAAAGCCAAATTCCGGCTGGTGTCCGCAGCGGAGGTCCATGGCAACTGTGCGGTTGCCAGTGCCTCGGAGGAAACCGCGAATATGCGGGTAGTGGCAGCGCAGGCAGCCGATGAACTGTTGGCGATCCAAGGGGTGATGGTGTCGTTTGTGATCTTCCCCGCAGGGGACCATATAGGCATTTCGGCACGTTCTTTGGGGGATGTCAACGTACAGCTCATTATGGAAGCCATGGGCGGCGGCGGGCATCTCACCATGGCCGGCGTGCAGCTTCCGAAAACGACCATCAAGGAAGCCAAAGCACAATTATTGAAGGTGCTGGAGGAGACGTTACCCAAAGCGACCAAATTCCCGTCTGTGAATACCAGCCGGGTGTGATCGCAGCAATGAAGTTAATGGAGGGATTTTGAAATGAAAGTGGTATTACTCGCAGACGTAAAAGGCCAAGGCAAAAAGGGCGAACTGGTGCAGGTATCCGATGGTTACGCAAAGAATTTTCTGCTGCCGCGGGGGCTTGCAAAGGAAGCCAATGCACAGGCTATGAATGAGCTGAAAAATGCGGAGCAGGCCAAGGCGTTCCGCATCAAGACCGAAACCGAAGCTGCAAAAAAATCGGCAGAAACGATTGAAGGGAAAAGCGTACACCTCTACGCAACAGCCGGGCAGGGCGGACGTTTATTCGGGTCCGTGACGGCCAAGGAGATTGCCGAGGAAATTAAAAAATCCTTTGGGGTGGATGTCGATAAACGGAAAATTTCGATGGATGGGGAAATCAAGGCATTTGGTACTTATGAGTGTGAAGTCAAGCTCTACACCGGGATTTCCGCAAAAATCAAGGCCGTAGTCAGCGAGAAAGAATAAGCCGCACACAAACCTGACAGTAGCAAAGATTGCTGTCAGGTTTTGCACATTTATCTTGTGTGCGGCCGCAAGGAGGGACATATATGGATGCCTTAGCGCCTTATACCGGGAATTTGGCATTGCCCTTTAGCCCGGAAGCGGAACAGTCTGTTTTAGGGGCGGTTCTGCTTGATTCGTCGTGTTTGGACCGGGTTATGGAAATCCTGCCAAGGCCGGATTATTTCCATCAGGTCAATAACCGGTTGATTTATCAGGTCATGCAGGAGATGTTCACCGAAGGCAAGCCGGTAGATTTTGTGACGGTTTTGGAACGTCTGAAAGAGGAGCGTGCCTTTGACGAGGGTACTGGAAAAACCTACCTGATGCAGCTGGCACAGATTGTGCCGTCGATCTCCAATGTGGAAACGTATGCCAAGATTGTGCGGGATAAATATGATATCCGCAGCCTGATTGTGACTGCCCGGCAGATTCTGGAGGACGCAGCCGACGGGACAGCCGATGCAGCCATGCTTCTGGACGCAGCCGAACAGAGAATATTTGATATCCGGCGCGGCAAAAATATGCAGGGGCTCCAGCGGATCAATGAACTGGTACTGGAGAGCATCGACCGTTTGGAACGCCTCAATTCTGACGATGAAAAATATAAAAGTGTTTCGACCGGCATCCGGGAACTGGACGATACCATCACCGGGCTGAGCCGTTCGGATTTGATTTTGCTGGCCGCCCGCCCGGGTATGGGAAAGACCAGCTTTGCATTAAATATCATGCGGAATGCCGGGGTGCAGGGGAAGAAAAAGATTGCGTTTTTTTCGCTCGAAATGACCAAAGAGCAACTGGTGTCACGCCTGCTCTCGACCGAAGGGATGGTCAGTGCGATCAAGCTGCGTACCGGGAAGCTCGACGATAATGAGTGGGTACGCCTGATCGAAGCCGGGGATATTTTATCGCAAACACAGATGTATTTTGATGACAGTTCCGGGATTACCGTACCTGAAATCAAAGCCAAACTGCGCCGTTTGAAGGACGTGGATCTGGTGATTATCGACTATTTACAGCTGATGTCCGGGACGCGGCGTACGGATAACCGGGTGCAGGAAATTTCGGAAATTACACGGAACCTGAAGATTATGGCAAAAGAACTCAATGTCCCAGTACTCACACTTTCCCAGCTTTCGCGTGCTACCGAGAAACGCGGGGCTGACCAGCGCCGCCCCATGCTTTCGGATTTGCGCGAGTCTGGGTCGATTGAGCAGGATGCGGATATTGTCCTGTTTTTGTACCGGGAAGATTACTATTCGAGTGGTGACGCCCCCTCCGAAACCACCGACCGCAACCATGGGGAATGTATCATCGCTAAGAACCGCCATGGGGAAACGAAAACCGTCGGCCTGCACTGGCAGGGCGAATTTATGCGGTTTACGTCACAGGAGGTTATCCGCAGTGCGCCGTGATGGCCTTCAAATTGAGAACATCATCAAAGAAACGATCCGGCAATGTTCCATGTATGAACCGGGGGGAACGATCATCGTGGGATGCTCGGGCGGGGCGGATTCTATGGCGCTTCTGCATTTTTTTGTGAAGCATGGATATCCTGTCATAGCCGCCCATGTCAACCATGGACTGCGCGGAGAGGAAGCCCTTCGGGATGAAAATTTTGTCCGCAATTTTTGCCATGAGAATCAAGTGCCAGTGCGGGTGCATCAGGAAGATGTGGCGCAGCTTGCCAAACAAAGGCGTCAAAGCGTGGAGGAATGCGGGCGGGCGGTACGGTATGATTTTTTCCGTTCGTTATGCTGTGTCCCGCAGGATAAAATCGCTACTGCCCATACTTTGTCTGATAGCGTGGAAACGGTACTGTTCCATTTGGCAAAAGGGAGTGGTTCCCGGGGGCTTAGCGGGATTCCGGCGGTGCGCGGCTGTGTGGTCCGCCCGCTGATCCGGCTCTCCCGCAGCGACATTGAGGAATATTGCCGTTTTTACCAGATCCCGTACTTGCACGACAGTACCAATTTTTCCCGCGATTATGCCCGCAACCGCATCCGTCTGGATGTGGTGCCCGTGCTGCGCGGGATTAACCCGTTACTCGAAACAGCAGTACAGCGGATGTCCCAGCAGTTGGAGGAGGATGAAGCCTATCTCACCGCGCAGGCACAGGAGGCTTTAGCACATGCACAGGTGCCCGGCGGCTATGACCCATGTCAACTTGCGTCATTGCCGCGCCCCATCCAGACACGGGCCATCCGTTTAGCGGCTGTGCAGTATGCGGCCCAGTGCGGATACCCTTCGCTGCGCTTGTCCTACACCCAAATTGAGCAGGCTGTCCATGCTTTGGACATCGGGATGGGCGGGGTGGCATTGCCGCATGGGTTTTATTTGCGGGTGGAACGCACGTTGCTTTCGTTGCAAGGCTCGGATTCTGTCGATTTTTTGTGGGATTTGCCCTATCACCCTCCCCAAATTTTTACATTCAATCAGCATATGGTCACAATTTCTGTGGAAAATTGTGCAAATTTTAAAAATCCCAATAATATTCATAAATTGTTATTTCAAAATTCTTTGGATTATGATACAATAGCTAGTAATGCAACTTGGCGCAGCCGTCGCCCCGGGGACCGTTTTGCCCCAACTGGCCGCAATTTGTCCAAATCCCTCAAGAAGCTTTTCAATGAGGCCAAGATCCCGCCCTCCAAACGGGATCAGGTTTTGCTGTTGGAGGCTGGGGGGGAGATTGTGTGGCTGGAAGGGTTCGGGCCGGCCCATGGGTATGGCGTTACGGAGAAAACTGCAAGGGTTGTACGAATTTCTTTTGAGGAGTAAACTGCCATGTTTTCCGATATCCAGCAGACCGTCTTGACACAGCAGCAAATCGCCGATCTGGTCGCCCGCCTTGGGGAGCAGATCAGCCGGGACTATGCACACAAAAATTTACTGCTCGTTGGCGTGTTGCGCGGCGCTGTGGTGTTCTTTGCGGATCTCATGCGTGCCATTACCATTCCATGCCGGATTGATTTTATTGAGGTTTCCAGTTACGGCGATGGGACGTCTTCGTCTGGCACCATCACGCTGAGAAAGGACGTCAAAGGCCCCCTTGCGGGCTTTGATATCCTGCTTGTTGAGGACATGCTCGACTCCGGTAACACGATTTCCTATCTGCGCCGCCATTTTCAGGATTGTGGCGCGGCGAGCGTGAAATGCTGTGTGCTGTTGGATAAGCAGTCTGCCCATGCGCCCGGGATTTCTGCGGAATACGTCGGCACCTGTGCTCCGGATGGTTTTTTGGTTGGCTATGGGCTTGACTTTGCCCAAAATTACCGTCATCTCCCGTATATTGGGATTCTCCGGCCACAGGTGTATCAGGGCCAGGAGCATACATGATTTGCACAGTTTAAGGAGTGAACTTTAATTTGGATCAAAATAACAAGAAAACCTTGCGGAATCTGTTGTTGTATTTGGGGATCCCGATTGTCATTATTGTTGTAATCGCCTCGGTCTTCAGCTCTCGCCGCGCCCCCTCCCAGAAATATTCCGAGGTACTCAACCAGTTTGCACAAATGAACGTCAAAGAGTACAGCATGGATTTGGGCAACGGCGAAATGCAGATCACATTAAAAAGCAACAATGTGATGAAATACGTTGCACCAGATGTCAGCTTACTGTATAACGATATTCAGCCATATGTTCAGGAATATAACGAGAAGAACCCGGATAGTAAAATGGTTTACGACCTCAAGCGTCCGGCGCAGACCAGTTGGATTTGGAGTATGTTGCCGACCTTCCTGTTGCTGATTCTGGCGATTTTCTTCTGGCTGTTTATGATGCGGCGGATCAATTCCGGGATGGGCGACGCCGGCAAACAGATGAATTTTGGTAAGGCAAAAATTAAACAGATGTCCGACGAGAAACGCAAAACGACCTTTGCGGATGTCGCTGGTGCAGACGAGGAAAAAGAGGAACTGCGCGAAATTGTGGAGTTCCTGAAAAACCCTGCCAAATTTAACCAGTTGGGGGCGCGTATCCCCAAAGGCGTTTTATTGGTGGGCCCTCCCGGAACTGGTAAAACCTTATTGGCACGTGCCGTAGCCGGGGAAGCTGGGGTACCGTTTTTCTCGATCTCCGGCTCGGACTTTGTGGAAATGTTTGTCGGTGTCGGTGCGTCGCGTGTGCGTGACCTCTTTGAACAGGCAAAGAAGAACCATCCATGTATCATCTTTATTGACGAGATTGATGCGGTTGGGCGGCAGAGAGGCGCGGGTCTTGGCGGCGGCCACGACGAGCGCGAACAGACCCTGAACCAGTTGCTGGTGGAAATGGATGGGTTTGGCGCGAATGAAGGCGTCATTATGATCGCTGCGACCAACCGTCCCGATATCCTCGATCCTGCCCTGATGCGTCCGGGACGCTTTGACCGTCAGGTTATCGTAGGGTATCCCGATGTCAAGGGGCGCGAGGAAATCCTCAAGGTACATGCCAGAGGAAAGCCGATGGCTCCCGACGTACAGCTGAAAACCATTGCCCAGTCTACGGCTGGTTTTACAGGTGCCGACCTTGAGAACCTGCTCAATGAAGCGGCCTTGCTCGCTGCCAGAAAAGACCTGAAAGCCATTACCATGGCGGAAGTCGAGGAGGCTACGGTGAAGGTTGTGGTTGGTACGGAAAAGAAGAGCCGTGTCATGACCGAAAAGGAAAAGACCCTCACTGCGTATCATGAAGCCGGCCATGCCATCACCACGTATTTCTCGCCCACGCAGGACCCGGTTCATCAGATTTCGATTATCCCGCGTGGCATGGCTGGCGGCTATACCATGCAGATCCCCAGTGAGGACCGTTCCTATAAAGCCAAAAAGGAAATGCTGGAGGAATTGGTTGTCATGCTGGGCGGGCGTGTGGCCGAAGCCCTTGTGCTGGGGGATATCTCGACCGGTGCCTCAAACGATATCGAACGTGCGACAAAAAGTGTGCGTTCTATGATCGTCAAGTACGGCATGAGCGATACCCTTGGCCCGATTATGTATGGAAGTTCCAATCATGAGCCGTTCCTTGGCCGCGATATGGGACATGTGCGCGACTATTCCGAGGAAACTGCATCCGAAATTGATGCCGAAATCCGCTTTATGATGAACGATGCGTATGCCAAAGCGGAGAACATCCTGAAGGAACACATGGCAAAATTGCATGAGGTTGCCAAAACGCTGTTCCTTCAGGAGAAGCTCAGTGGGGAGGAGTTTGCTGAACTGATGGAAAAACCGGTCCAGCCAGTGATTGCTGAGGCGTCTGCATCGGATGCGGAAACGCTCCCGCAGGCAGAGCAAGCGGTTTTGACACAGGAGACAGAAAACCCACAGGAGGATTCCTCAAAAACGGAACCTTCCAAGGATGACGATACACCTGCGCCGCAGGAATAATGCGATATTGCAAGGGGAATGTGAGAAAAACATTCCCTTTCGTTTTGCAGTCAAAGAGTTGCAAAAAGCGTGATTTTCTTCTATAATTAAAGATTATGCGACATAGGAAACCATTTTGGTTGGAAAGGAGGAGAAGACCATGGCGAAAAAAACTGCCGCTTATGGCAATGAAAGTATCTCATCGCTCAAGGGCGCTGACCGGGTAAGACGGCGTCCGGCTGTTATTTTTGGTTCCGACGGGATCGAGGGGTGCGAACATTCGGTGTTTGAAATCCTCTCAAACTCCATCGACGAAGCAAGGGAAGGCCATGGGCGTGAGATTATTGTGACCCGTTATCAGGATTTGTCGGTGCAGGTGGAGGATTTCGGGCGCGGTATCCCGGTGGACTACAACCCCAATGAGGAACGTTACAATTGGGAACTGGTCTTTTGTGAACTGTACGCTGGCGGCAAATATAATAACGACGCCGACGAAAGCTATGAATATTCGCTGGGGCTTAACGGCCTTGGACTGTGTTCCACGCAGTATGCCTCCGAATATATGGATGTGGAGATCCGCCGCGACCAGACCTGTTACCAGCTCCATTTTGAGCATGGGGAAAACGTCGGCGGCCTGACCAAACAGCCATATCAGAAAAAGGATACGGGTACGTGTATCCGCTGGAAGCCTGATTTGCAGGTCTTTACCGATATTGACATCCCTGTGGATTATTATTTGGATACCATCAAACGGCAGGCGATTGTCAATGAGGGCGTAACCTTTCTGTTCCGGTGCGAGCAGCCGGACGGTTCTTTGGAAACCACGACCTTTGTATATGAACAGGGGATTGTGGATCATGTTAAAGAGGTGGTCGGGCAGGAGGCGCTCACGCCGGTACAGTTCTGGCAGGCGGAGAGGAAAGTCCGCGACCGCGACGATAAACCCGAATACCGTACCAAAATTAATGTGGCGTTTGCGTTTTCAAATAAAGTCAAGCTGACCGAATATTATCATAACTCGAGCTGGCTCGAATATGGCGGCGTGCCGGACAAGGCGGTACGCAATGCGTTTGTGTACCAGATTGACACGTATTTAAAACAGAATAATAAGTACAATAAAAATGAGGGGAAAATTACTTTCCCGGATGTGGAGGATTGTCTGGTGGTTGTGATCTCGTCGTTTTCCAACCGCACCTCCTATGAAAACCAGACCAAAAAGGCGATTACCAATAAGGGCATTCAGGAGGCCATGACCGAAATGCTCCGGCACCAATTGGAGATTTATTTCATTGAGAATCCTTTGGATGCCGAGAAAATTGCCGGGCAGGTTTTAATTAACAAACGCAGCCGCGAGGACGCCGAAAAGACCCGGTTGAACCTGAAGAAAAAATTGACCAGTTCGCTGGATATTACCAACCGGGTCGCTAAATTTGTGGACTGCCGCAGTAAGGATGTCAGCGAACGGGAAATCTTTATTGTGGAAGGGGACTCTGCGCTGGGCGCCTGCAAACAGGCAAGGAACCCCGATTTTCAGGCCATTATGCCCATCCGCGGAAAAATCCTCAATTGCCTGAAGGCGGATTACGATAAGATTTTTAAAAGCGATATTATTACCGATCTTGTCAAGGTGCTGGGGTGCGGGGTGGAGGTCAAAAGCAAGGCAAATAAAAATTTGTCTACGTTTGATTTGTCCGCTCTGCGATGGAATAAAGTGATCCTGTGTACGGATGCGGATGTCGATGGCTTTCAAATCCGTACCCTGTTGCTGACCATGCTATACCGCCTGACCCCGACCCTCATTGAGGAAGGGAAGGTATTTATTGCCGAGTCGCCGCTGTATGAGATTACCGCCAAGGACAATACCTATTTTGCCTATACGGAAAAGGAAAAAGAACAGGTGCTCGAGCGGTTGAAAGGGAAAAAATTTACCATCCAGCGTTCAAAAGGGCTTGGCGAAAACGAGCCGGAAATGATGAGCCTGACCACCATGAACCCCGAAACCAGACGCCTGATTAAGGTGATGCCAACGGATGCAGAGCGAACCTCCGAGATGTTCGACCTGCTGTTGGGCGATAACCTTTCGGGAAGAAAAATTTTTATTGCGGAAAACGGGCATTATTATCTCGATTCCGCTGATGTCATGTAAGAGGAGCTGCACACCATGCCACCCAGAAAGAAAAAAAATCCCACTGCATCCGTACCGCCCAAGGTGCATGGGGTCATAGAAGGGGCGGGCGAGGTTGTCGAACAGCACATCACCGACACCTTGGAACAAAATTATATGCCCTATGCCATGAGTGTGATTATGTCGCGGGCGATCCCGGAAATCGACGGCTTCAAGCCCTCCCATCGCAAGCTCCTTTATACCATGTATAAAATGGGCCTGCTGGGAGCCGCGCGCACCAAATCCGCCAATATCGTCGGGCAGACCATGAAGCTCAATCCACACGGCGATTCTGCGATTTATGACACGATGGTGCGCCTGAGCCGCGGGTATGAAGCCTTACTGCACCCGTATATTGATTCCAAGGGCAACTTCGGGAAGTTTTATTCCCGCGATATGGCATGGGCAGCCTCGCGTTATACCGAGGCGCGGCTGGATGATATCTGTCAGGAATTATTCGGCGATATTGATAAAGATACCGTGGACTTTGTTGACAACTACGACAATACCATGAAGGAACCGACCCTGCTGCCTGCAACCTATCCATCGGTGCTGGTCAATGCCAATACGGGGATTGCAGTCGGGATGGCAAGTTCGATCTGCCCGTTTAACCTGGAAGAAGTGTGCCAGACCACCATTGCGTTTATGAAAGACCCAAACCATGACCTGGCATCCACCCTGCTTGCCCCGGACTTCCCCGGCGGCGGGTATCTTATTTATGATAAGGACGCCATGGAAAGCGTTTACAAAACCGG
The DNA here is from genome assembly GCA_949741605.1 of uncultured Eubacteriales bacterium. Lineage (GTDB taxonomy): Bacteria > Bacillota > Clostridia > Oscillospirales > Acutalibacteraceae > UMGS1071. The sequence goes on from CATJNB010000122.1 coordinate 14,285, forward strand.
GCGCGGCAGTTTGAAGGTGCGTTCCCGCTATGCCTATGATAAGTCGGCACATTGTATTGACGTCACCCAGATTCCCCCAACGGCGACTGTGGAAGCGATTGTGGAAAAAGTTGTCGATCTGGTCCGGCAGGGGAAAATCAAGGAGATTGCGGACATCCGCGACGAAACCGGCCTCAATGGCCTGAAAATTACCATCGACCTCAAACGCGGCGCAGACCCTGAAAAATTAATGCAGCGCCTGTTTAAAATGACCCCGATGGAAGATAGCTTTTCGTGTAATTTTAATGTTTTGGTTGGCGGGGTTCCCAAGGTCATGGGTGTGGGCGAACTGCTGGAGGAATGGACTGCGTTCCGCGTGGAATGTGTGAAACGGCGTACCCAGTTTGAACTCACCAAAAAGCTGGAAAAATTACATCTTCTGCGCGGTTTGCAGGCAATTCTGCTGGATATTGATAAAGCGGTGGCCATTGTACGCAACACAGAGGAAGAAACACAGGTTGTACCGAATCTGATGCAGGGCTTTACCATTGACCAGGTGCAGGCGGAGTACGTTGCGGAGATCAAGCTGCGCCACCTCAACCGCGAATATATCTTAAAGCGTACCGAAGAAATCGCTGGTTTGGAAAAGGATACGGCCCATCTGCAAGCGATCCTTGCCAGTCAGACGAAAATTAAAAATATTATCATTACCGAGCTGGAGCGCGTGATGAAAAAGTACGGACAACCCCGGAAAACCATGCTTGTTTATGCCGAGGATGTGCCGGAAATCCCGCTTGAGGAAACCATCCCGGATTATCCAGTGCATCTGTTTTTCAGCCGGGAAGGGTATTTTAAAAAGATTACGCCCCAGTCCCTGCGGATGAGTGGGGAACACAAGCTCAAAGAGGGCGACAGCATTTCGCAGCAGGTGGAAGCCACCAACGCTTGTGACCTCCTCTTTTTTACGGACCGCGCTGCTGTTTATAAAGCCAAGGCGTCCGATTTCCCGGATACCAAAGCCAGTCTGATCGGGGAGTATGTAGCTGCAAAACTCGGCATGGAGGAAGGCGAAAATGCGATTTATATGGCGGTCACCAAGGATTACAGCGGCCATATGCTGTTCTTCTTTGAAAATGGCAAAGCCGCACGCATTGAGATGCAGTCCTACGCCACCAAAACCAACCGCCGCAGGCTTGTCGGCGCTTACAGCAATAAGGAACCTGTTGCCGGGATTTGCTATTTGCCGGAGCCGGGGGAAGTGCTAGTGACCGCAACGGACGGCCGCATGTTGCTGGTAGGGTCGGAAACTGTTCCGGTCAAGACCACGCGCGGCACTCTGGGGGTGAATGTGATGACGCTGCGGAAAGCCCAGCGGGTCGCCATTGCTCTCGTGTATGTGGATGGGATGCTCAAAAAGCCGGAGCGTTACCGCAAGTCCCTGCCGTCTGCCGGGATGCTCCCCGGCAGTGAGGAGCTGTCCGGGGAACAGCTCTCGCTGTAGCGCAAACGCAAAAATGCCGCCTGAAAAGCGGCCAATAGCAGTTTCACAGGCGGCGCGGCAATCAGCAAACACATTTTTGATTGCCTTTCCTAAGATATCCGATTTTGACGCAGTTATGCAAAGTTATTCTTGCTAATTTTCGGGAAATGTGTTATCATAAAAAAATAAGTATGGTTTTTAGTTCGGAGGTATAGTATGTCTGGTTTAGAAATTGCCTTTGGTATTGTCCTGCTGGTGTTTGCAGTTGGGATTATTGCCATTGTTTTATTGCAGGAAGGGCAGCAGCGCAACCCCGGTGTCATTACTGGCGGCTCGTCTGATACCTTCCTCTCCAAGCATCAGGGGCGTTCCATTGATGCGTTCCTCGCCAGATGGACAAGGTTTATTGCGGTTGGATTTTTTATTTTCGTGATTGTGGTCAATATTATTTTGTTTTTCCTTCCCGGGCGTGCCAATGCCGGCGCAAACCCGGATGTGAATTCCGGTGTGACTTCTTCGGTTACCTCGGCGCTTTCCAGCGAGCCGATTGCTGACTTGATTCACGATGATTCGACGAGTACCGTCACAGCCAGCCAGCCGCAGGCTGCTAGTACGCCTGCCTCCAGCAGTGCCCCCGCGGACAACACTTCCGCTGCCAGTGCCTCGGCCTCAGCGCCCCAGAACAGCAGCGTTTCCGCAGGTTCGCAGGCTGCTGGATAATCCAGTTCTGTTTTTAATCCATCAGGATGAGCCTCGCGTGTGCGGGGCTTTTTTGTTCCAATCAGGAAAGCCATGCGTATAGAAAGGAAATAGTTAGATAATGCAAGTAACATTAGAAGCTTTGAAAACAGCGGTTTTGGAGGAATTGCACAAAGCCGGGCATCCGGTGGAGGATCAGGAATTGTTCCAAAGCCTTGGCCTGCAAGAGCAGGAAGGCTTTGAACAGGCTCTTGTACAGCTTTGCGAAGAAGGCAAGCTTACGGTCACGCATGAAAAACCCCGAAAGGTCAAAGTGTACGATGCGGTGCGTGAGTTTATGACTCCGCCGATGGCAAGAAAAGAAAATCAATGGCGCCCTTTGCACATGACGGAGGACGAGCGCAGGAGGCGCGCGTTTGAAGCAGCCATCGAAAAAGGTTCCCCCCCAACCCGCAGGATGTTGTCCATTCCCAGCCATGCCGAATGCTTATGGAGGTAAATCAGATTCATGCAAATTGAAATCCAAGAAATGAAAACAAATATTATGGACGCCCTTGAAAAAATGGATGCTCCCATTTCGTCTACAGCCCTGATGCAGCAGCTTGGGGTTTCCGGGGAGGAGCGGCGGTTGTTTGACGTGTCGGTGGGACAGCTCAACAATGAGGAGAAAATCCTCGTTGCGACCCGGAAAATCCAGACAGGAAAACCGGGCGGTTCCAAACCGCAGGTGCAGAAAATGCTCTCCTTTCACCGTGACCGTACCAGCATTACAGCAACGGTTGTGTCGCAATCCAAAGGGTTTGCGTTTGTGCGCCCGGAGGGTGGCGGCGGGGACTTGTTTGTCCATTATTCCAACCTGCTCGATGCCATGATTCAGGATGTCGTGCTGATCGGCGAAATTGAGGAAACCCCGCGCGGCGTTTCGGCAAAGGTCAGCCGGGTGCTGGAGCGCGGCGAGCATAAGTGCAGCGGAAAGCTGGTCTATACGGACGGTTACCCGGAATTTATGGCCGATATCCCGATCCGTTACAATATCCAAGTCGACCGTACCACATTAGGCGGGGTCAAAGAGGGGGACAAGGTCTTTGCAAAAATCGACCGCAACCCGCGCAACGGGAAACTCATTGCCCGGATTCAGAAGGTGTTCGGTAAGGCGAGTGTTGCAAAAATTTGCGCCGATGCCATTCTGGAACAAAACAGCATTGTCGTGCCGTTCCCGGATGATGTGCTAACCCTTGCCGGACAGGTTGCGGCGCAGCCCATTACGGACGAGGAACGCGCGAAGCGTCTGGATTTGACCGCCCTTCCGATCCTCACCATCGACAGTGCTGACGCCAAGGATTTGGATGATGCGGTGTCTGTGGAACGTACCGAACAGGGGTACCGTCTGGGGGTACACATTGCCGATGTTTCGCACTATGTAACCGAGGGAAGCGCCATCGACGAGGAAGCCAAACGCCGCGGTACATCCGTTTATCTGCCTGACCGCGTGGTGCCGATGCTTCCGACTGCCCTGTCCAACGATGCCTGTTCGCTCAATGCCAACGAAGAAAAACGTGCCTTTTCGGCGCTCATTGACCTCGACCCTTCGGGGGAAATCCTTGCGTATGCCTTTAAAAAATCAATCATTGTTTCCAAGGTGCGCGGGGTGTATTCGGAGGTCAACCAGATCGCGGCCGGTACTGCCCCGCAGGAAACCCTCGATAAATATGCCCCTGTGATGGATTCGTTGCTGGCAGCCAAAGAGCTTGCGGACATCCTCAAAAAGAAGTCGCGGGCAAACGGCACCATGGAAATCGAGAGTACAGAATCCAAATTTGTCCTCAATGAAGAAGGGGTATGTATTGGCCTTGAGCCGCGCAAAACCGGTGTTTCGGAAGAACTGATTGAGCAGCTGATGGTCACGGCAAACCAAGCCGCCGCCAAGCTCGCCGCAGAAAAAATGCTCCCGTTTGTGTACCGGATTCACGAGAAGCCAGACCCGGAAAAAGTCGCTGCCCTGTGTGACCTGCTTGGCGCACTTGGACTCAACTTCTCCGTGATTCGCAAGGAAAAACCGCAAGCCGCCCAGTTTGCACAGGTGCTGGATGCCGCCAAAAATACCCCGTGCCATAAAATTGTGTCGCACCAGATTTTGCGTACCATGGAAAAGGCACGTTACGCCACAGACCCAGTTGGGCATTTTGGCTTGGCACTTGCCGATTACTGCCACTTTACTTCCCCGATCCGCCGTTACCCCGATACTGCGATCCATCGGATTTTGTCGGCGTTTGAGGAGCATGGCAATATTGGGCAGATCCACGACCATTTCCAGAAATATGTCAAACAGGTTGCCACGGATTGTTCCCGTCTGGAGGTGCGCGCCATGTCTGCCGAGAGGACTGCGGACGACTGCTATATTGCCGAGTTTATGACCCAGCATATTGGCGAGGAGTTTGACGGCGTCATCTGCGGCGTGACCCAGCGCGGGGTGTTTGTCGAGCTGGAAAGCAGTGCCGAGGGCTTTGTGGCGGTCGATACTTTTGAGGGGGCCAGCTTTGAATTTGACGGTATTGTGACCCAGACCGACCAGATTTCTGGCATTACCATGACCATCGGGCAACCCCTGCGGATTCAGGTGGTTGCTGCTGATGTTTCCTCTGGACGCATTGATTTTATCCCGGCAGGAGGCTCGCTTTCTGCGATTGGCGCACCGATTGAGGCTGTGCGTTAAGGGGAGATCAGGGAGGGTTTTATTTCCAGATTCTGCATAATTTTGGGAATATTTGGAGATTCTATCTGCATACACTATTACCGAAAGGTGGAGCTGTTATGATGGAAACGGCACAAAGTTGTCTGCAGGATGTGGAAAACCCCCGTTTTTCCGGGCAGGATGTGCTTTTGCAGGAGATCCGCGAGGTCAACCGCCAGATTCACTGCAATAATGCCTGGTTCCAGCTCGAGTCCAATGGCGACCTGATTGAATCCTGTATTTATCAGGATCAGGCGCTGCGTGCGCGGTACCGCTATTTGCTCGGCATCGCCAAACAGCAGGGTGTTTGTGCGCCCCCTTTCAGCGACGATTCCAAACTTTAAGAAGGGGCTGTTTGACTTGCCGGGTATTCTTACCATCGCGATCCTGATTGCCTCCTTTTTTGCGCTGGTCGTGCTGCAAATGGCCCTGCATGCGAAACGCCCGCTCCAGTATGCGCTGGGGGGGATCGGCATGGGGATTTGTGCATTGGCTGCGGTCAACCTGACCTCATTTTTTACTGGGGTTTCCTTACCGGTCAGTGTATTGACCCTGAGCGTATCGGCGGCAGGAGGGATCCCGGGCGTCACCGCGATGCTGTTACTTAATCTCTTTTTCGTAATCTGACCCTTTTCGGATAGCTCCCAAGATGTGGGAGCTTTTTTGCTGCCTAGATTAGAAAAAATTTTGTTTTGTGTATAAAAGGGGATTTGGCTGCCAATGCTTCCTGCAACGAGAAATACAGGAGGCATTTTTATGAAACAGGAAACATTTCCAGTCCCCGTACGGAAAACCTTGAAAATCGCAGTATGTGTCGGTTTTGTGCTGACCGTCCTGCTGTCCTTTACCGGTTTTGCGGCTCTGACCAGCGAATGTGAGCAGATTTCCGATCAGGTACTCCG
>CATJNB010000123.1 GCA_949741605.1 uncultured Eubacteriales bacterium
CCTTTTATCTGTTATTCGTAATACTCGATAAATTCAAAGGCTCCAATGGCGCCGCAGGTATCGCATACATCCGGACGGTCATCGAAGATGGCGCCGCAAAACTGGCAGCGGTATCCATGGCGTTTGGTTTGAGGCGCTGGTGTGGCTGGTGCTTTTGGGGCGGCGGCTTCTGTTTGTGCGGGAGCTGCCGGCTGGCTCATTTTGGCCAGCAACGTCATAAAACGTTTTTCATGGCTGCGTTCAATCGCCGCAACCTTCTCAAACATTGTGGCCAAATCGTTCAGGCCGTCCTCCCGCGCCTGCTGGGCAAATTGGGGATACATATCATGCCACTCGTGGTATTCGCCCTGGGCAGCCTGCATTAAACATTCCTGCGTATTGGTCGGTTTGCCGTGCAGCTGCTCAAACCAGAATTTGGCATGCATCATTTCATTTTTTGCCATTTGCTCAAAAGCCGTGGCAATTTCCTCCTGCCCGTTTGCTTTGGCAGCCTGTGCAAAGTAGGTATATTTATTGCGCGCAATCGACTCCCCGGCCAGAGCTTTTTGAAGATTTTCGTAGGTTTTGGTATTTTTTAGTGACATCCTTTCCTATCCCTCCATCTTTTGTATTCCAGTCGGATATTTTCCGTTTATCACACGGCCTGTTATTTTTCAATACTTTTTAACAGCCCGCCTTTGGTGACGATATTCTGGATAAACGGAGGGAAGGGCTGTGCCTGATAGGTCTTGCCTGTGGTGACGTTCTCAATCACGCCTGTGTCAAAATCAACCCTGACTTCATCGCCGCCGCGGATTTCCTGTGCAGCCTGGTCACACTCCAAAATCGCAAGGCCGATATTGATGGCGTTGCGGTAGAAAATCCGGGCAAACGTGCTGGCAATCACACACGAAATCCCGCTTGCCTTGATGGCAATGGGGGCATGTTCGCGCGAGGAGCCGCAGCCGAAATTTTTGTTTGCTACGATGATATCGCCATTTTTTACGTTTTTCACAAAATCCTTGTCAATATCTTCCATACAGTGGGCAGCCAGTTCCTGATGCGATGCGGTATTCAGGTAACGCGCCGGAATAATGACATCCGTATCCACGTTGTCCCCATATTTATGTACAGTTCCATGAGCATTCATTGTGTTGCACTCCTATCTGTTTCAAAAAACGGTTAATGGGTTGGGTCGGTGATGTACCCGGTCAGCGCACTTGCTGCCGCCACCGCCGGGCTTGATAAATAAATTTCGGATTCGATGTGCCCCATGCGCCCTACAAAATTCCGGTTCGTGGTGGAAACCGCCCGTTCGCCTTTGCCCAAAATCCCCATGTGGCCGCCAAGGCATGGCCCACAGGTTGGGGTGGAGAATACCGCGCCGGCCTCTACAAAGATTTCCACCCAGCCGCGGCGCACGGCTTCCAGATAGATGCTCTGGGTGCCCGGGATGATGATGCAGCGCACGTTTTTTGCCACCTTGTTCTCTTTCAGGATCTTCGCGGTAACCTCCAGATCTTCCAGACGCCCATTGGTACACGAGCCAATCACGACTTGGTCAATTTTGATTTGCCCGGGGGCAATTTCGTCGATGGTGTGGGTATTTTCCGGCAGGTGCGGGAAAGCGATGGTCGGGCGCAGGGAAGAAAGGTCAATCGTGATGGTTTCATCATAGACAGCGTCCTCGTCCGCCACGTAGATTTTTGGTTCGCGCTGGAAGCGGTCTTTGCAATAGGCGAGTGTTACGTCGTCTACGGGGAAGATGCCGTTTTTCGCGCCGCCTTCAATGGCCATATTGGCAATGCACAGGCGGTCGTCCATGGACAGGCTTTTGACGCCTTCGCCGGTAAATTCCAGCGAACGGTACAACGCGCCGTCTACGCCGATCTTGCCGATCAGGTGCAGGATGACGTCCTTACCGCTCACAAACGGTTGCAGGGCGCCGATCAGCTCGACTTTAATCGCCGAGGGGACTTTAAACCATGCTTTCCCGGAAATCATCCCACAGGCCATGTCCGTGGAGCCAACGCCTGTGGAAAATGCGCCAAGCGCGCCATAGGTACAGGTGTGCGAATCTGCGCCGATGATGCAGTCGCCCGGGCCAACGATGCCCTGTTCGGGGAGCAGGGCATGTTCAATCCCCATCTGCCCGACGTCGAAGAAATTCTTGATGTCGTACTTGTCCGCAAAGCCGCGTACCTGCCGGCACTGTTCGGCGGCTTTGATATCCTTGTTTGGCGTAAAGTGGTCCATGACAAGGGCAATGCGTTGGTTGTCAAACACGGAACATGCGCCGCATTTTTCAAATTCATTGATGGCAACTGGGCTTGTGATATCGTTGCCCAACACCACGTCCAGTTTGGCTTCTATCAACTGGCCTGCTTCTACCCGGTCGAGTCCCGCGTGGGCAGCCAGGATTTTTTGTGTCATTGTCATTCCCATTGCTATATCCTCCCAACATGTTTGATTCTTTTGACTGGAAAAAACAAAACCTGTCTTTCTTTTTATTATAAAAGTATTTTGAAAAGATTGCAACCCCACCCATTAACAGCGGTTGTTTTCCCATGTATCATTTAAAGAGCAAAGAAGAAGGAGTGGAAAATATGAAAAAATGGGTTATTTTTACCGTCCTTGGTGTTATGTTGCTGTTTGCTGTGGTCATCTTTAGTTTTCAGGACGATTCCTATCTAAGATTCTCACAAACCGGAGATACCCTCTCCTCGAGTATGCCAAGTATCTCTGCAATTTATAAATAAATTTTATACGAAGGGGAGAGAATCCTGTGAAAAAACATACGGTTATTTTTCTGTGTGCGCTGGCAGGCATTGGTGCGGCAGCCCTTGTGCTGCTGGTGGTGCGTTTTACAAACGATTTTACCAGAAACATTCCCGGGGATATCTCTCATACCGCTGTACTCTCCATGGAATCGCAGCTGTATACGCAGGAAGAAATAGACGCTGCACTTACGGTCGCGAAAGCATATTTTCAGGAACATTATCCGGACTGTGCCTTAAGGGAAATTGGTTACGTTGGCGATCAGCAAGCCATGGCCTATCAGGACTGGGCAGTACGCAACGATGCAGATGACGTGATTGTGTTCCGTTCTGCCTTTCAGACCGGCTCACATCCCGCGATTTCCCTGAACGCCAACAGTACCTATGAGAGGTATCTTTGGATTTTAGTCCGAAATGAGGGCGGGCAGTGGGTTCATGCGGACCATGGGTATTAAAACAAAAAATTGCAAAAAATTGGCAGGGATCGAAAAAGGGCCCTGCCGATTCTTTTCTATTGGTAAATTTTGTGATATAATAAGGGAAGTCAGGTTTTCAACATAAATTTAGGAAAGTAGGGAAAACTATGTTAATCTTAGCATCGGCGTCAGTACGGCGCAAACATCTCTTGGAACAGGCAGGGTATGAATTTGTGGTGGACCCGGCACACATCGGAGAAATCTTCCCCAAAGGCAAAACGCCCGAGGAAACGGTCAGCTGGCTGGCGCGCCAGAAATCGAAGGTTGTGGCCCAGCGGCATCCGGACGACGTCGTGCTTGCGGCGGATACGATTGTCCTGTTAAACGGCAAAATCTACGGCAAGCCCCACACCCACGAGGAAGCGGTTACCATGCTGCGCGCCCTTTCCGGCAAGGAGCATGAGGTGTTTACCGGTGTGAGCCTGCGGGTCGGCGGGACCCCGCGCGGGATTACCGCCTGCACCAAGGTGCGGTTTTTTGACCTGACGGATGAGGAAATCGAGCAGTATGTCGCAACGGGCGAGCCGTTTGACAAGGCTGGCGCATATGCCATCCAGGGGCGCGGGGCGGTACTGGTGGAGCGGATCTATGGCGATTTTTATAACGTCATGGGCCTGCCGCTGGCACATACGGTACGTATGCTCGAGCGGGTCGGCGTTTTCCCGACAAAACGTGACAAATAGTAACAGCTTTCTTGCAAGATTCCCTCGATTTGTTTACAAATTTTTTGTTGAGAAATCCAGCCGGAACGGGTATAATGATTAGGAGAAGTGTTCCGGACAAGCCTTGCCGGAGTACACATTTCCGCTCTGTGCGGACGAAAGGGGAAAAGTAATGTTTTCAAAAGACATCGGCATAGATTTGGGTACGGCCAATACCCTGGTATATATCAAAGGCAAAGGGATCGTGATGCGCGAGCCGTCGGTTGTGGCGGTGGACGTGCGTACGGATACCGTGCTGGCGGTCGGCTCCCATGCCAAAGACATGATCGGCCGTACCCCCGGCTCCATTGTTGCGGTACGCCCCCTGAAAGACGGCGTGATTGCGGATTTTGATATCACCGCTACCATGCTGAAACATTTTATCCGTCAGGCAACCAAGTCCAATTCCTTTGGGCGTCCGCATATTGTTGTGTGTATCCCGTCCGGCGTTACGGAAGTGGAGCGCCGCGCGGTAGAGGATGCCGCCCGTCAGGCTGGTGCAAATAACGTGGATCTCATTGAGGAGCCTATGGCTGCGGCTATCGGCGCAGGATTGCCGGTTGGGGAGCCGACCGGAAGCATGGTTGTGGATATCGGCGGCGGCACCACGGAAGTGGCGGTCATTTCGCTGGGCGATATTGTGGCTTCGTGTTCGGTACGCATTGGCGGCGACAAGTTTGATGAAGCTATTATCAGTTATGTGAAAAAGCATTTTAACCTGCTGGTGGGCGAACGTACGGCAGAGCAAATTAAAATCCAGCTCGGCTCGGCGTTCCCGCTGGAGGAAACCGAAAATTCCTATATGGATATCAAGGGGCGCAATTTGTCGTCCGGTCTGCCCAAAAACGCGACCATCACCGGCGGCGAGGTGCGTGAGGCTTTGATGGAACCGATTGCTTTAATTGTCGATGCCATCCGCACCACGCTCGAAAAAACCCCGCCGGAACTCTCGGCGGATATCATTGATTTTGGCATCACGCTCACCGGCGGCGGCGCGCTGTTGCGCGGGCTTGATAAGCTCATTGAGCAGATGACCGGCATGCCAGTGAATGTAGCGGAGGAACCGCTGGACTGTGTGGCGGCAGGCACAGGCAAGCGGTTGGAAATTGATTTGCCGAGCGACTATTATAAAAACCGCAAACGCTGACAATCCAATCAGGGCAAAGGGGTATGTGGAGGGTACGTGTACTCTCCGCATATTTTGTATCAGCATTTGGGAAAGGGAGGCGGCCTTTTGAAAAGGTATTTGCAGAAAAAAAGTTTTAAACTCTTATGTGTCGTGGCCGGGGTGCTGTTTGCGCTGGCGATTTATACCATGCTGACCGGCGGCGGTTTTGTGCTGCGTAACCTGCTCGGGTTTGCGGCAACCCCCATGCAGAGGGTCAGTGCGGTGGCCGCCAACAACGCTGCCAATACGGCTGCGAATTTGACCCGTTCCTATGATGACCTGCTCGCAGAGAACCAGTCTTTGCGAAATGAGGTCAACGAACTGAATCAGAAGCTGGCTGACTATTACCAGGTCCGGCAGGAAAATGACTCGTTCCGCAATTATTTGGAACTCAAGCGCGAACACCGGGATTACCAGCTGGTGGCGGGATATGTCGTGGGGCGCGACCCGAATGATGTCTTTTGTAGTTTCCGTGTGGATCAGGGCAGCCTTTCGGGGGTACACGTCAATGACCCGGTGATTACCGAGGCCGGGCTGGTGGGCTGGGTGTCGAGCGTCAGCTCCATGTACTGCAATGTTACGACCATCCTCTCGGCGGATACCAACCTGTCCGCACAGGATATGGTCAGCCGGGATTCGGGCGTTTTGCAAAGCGACCTTGCGCTGGCGGATCAGGGGCTGGTACGCTTGGGGCTTCTGGAGGCAGATAACAAAATCCAAGTCGGCGATATGATTGTAACCAGTGGCCTTGGCGGACGTTTCCCCAAGGGCCTGCTGATTGGGAAAGCTTTGGAGGTGAAAAACAGTACCACGGATGTTTCGCTGTACGCTACGGTACAGCCGTTTGTTGACATGAAAGACGTCAAAGACGTGCTGATTATTACAGACTTCCAAGGCAAAGGCGAAGCGCTCAGTGCGGTCACACCGCCGGGTACCCCTGCGGCGCCGTCGGGCAGTGCAGGGTCACAGGCTTCTTCCAGTCCGGAAGTGAGCAGTACCCCTTCGGGAGGCACACAATGAAAAATCATGCACGGTTTTTCCGCTACCTTGCTTATACCTTGGAAATTTTAGTGCTGTTTCTCTTACAGGAAACCCCGCACCTGATCCCGGACCTGTGGGGCATCCGGCCAACTCTGCTGATCCCGGCCGCGTTGATGATTGCCCTGTTTGAGAAGGAAACCACTGCCATGTGGTTTGGGGTGGTGTGCGGGCTGCTGGCCGATTTCAGCCACAGTACCGTCATGGGTTTTTTCGCGCTGTTGCTGGCAGTCGGCGGGTATGTGTTTTCCGCACTGGTCACGAACCTGTTCAAAACCAACCTGCTGACAGCCCTGCTCCTGGGAGCCACTGCTATTTTGTCGATTTACCTGCTGCAATGGTTTTTTTTCTATGTATGCGCCGGCCACGGGCAGGTCTTTTATGCCCTTGTGCGCCATTTTTTACCCCGTGCCTTATATACGGCAATCGCGCTTCCCGTGGCATACTATTTCAACCGTGCGCTGGCGGTTCTGCTGCATGAACGCTCTTAAAAGGGGGACGCTGCGATGAAAAAGAAAAAATGGAACAAAAATTGGAAAATGCTCAAAAAAAGCGCCCCTTATTGGGTCAGTGCGGCGGTTCTGCTGGGAGCGTCGGGGCTGTTTTTGGCGCGCCTTGTGGATTGGCAGATTGTACACGGCGATGAATATTTGGAACAGGCCAACCGTACCAGTGTGTTTTCGGTACGCATGGATGCCGCGCGCGGGGAAATCCTCGACCGTAACGGCGAACCATTAGCCGTCAATAAAACCGCTTATAAGGTGGTCTTTGAACGTGCCTACATGACGCGCGGTACGGAAAACGATACCATCCATACGCTCATCCAGCTGATGCAGAGCCGTGGGGAAGCGTGGGTGGATGAGCTGCCGATTCTCCTCAATGAAAACGGCGAGTATGTTTTTTTGGAGGACAAAGAGAAGGAAATTGCCGAACTCAAGGGCAAGGATTTCCTCAACCTCAATTCTTATGCAACCGCTGATTTGTGCATCAAGAAACTGGTGGAACGCTACGAGTGTGATACGGAAAAATACTCCCCAAAAGAAGTCCGGGACATTTTGTCCGTACGCTACTCCATGACCCGCAATGCCTTCAGCGTACCCAATCCCTACACCTTCGCGCAGGGGGTCTCGCGGGATACGGTGGCGATTATTGAAGAAAATTCGCAGTCCCTGCCCGGCGTCAATACGCAGATCACCACCATCCGCGAGTATCCAAACGGCGCCATTGCCCCACATTTGATTGGTTCGATTGGGGTGATCTCGCAGGAAGAATACGATGAACTCAAGGACAAAGGGTATGCGTACAATGACCGTCTGGGGAAAAACGGCATTGAAGGCGCGTTCGAGAGCCAGCTGCGCGGGACTGCCGGCAAACAGGTCATTGAAACAACCCGCACAGGTTCTGTGGCGTCCGCAACCGTCACGCAGGAACCTGTGCCGGGCAATACCATCTTTACCACATTGGATTCCAAGCTCCAGCAAGCGGCCAACGCTTCGCTGGAGAAAAATGTAAAAGCAGCACAGGCCGCCGGGAAAGCCACGTCCAAAGAAAAAGACGGCGAGGATTGTGTGGCTGGGTCGGTGGTGGTGCTGGACGTCAAGGATTTTTCCATCCTGGCGGCCGCCACCTATCCGTCCTATGACCTGGCGCAGTCCTCCAGTGACCGCGACTATTATGTTTCCCTGCTCAACGATGCCGGGCGGCCCATGTTCAACCGCGCGTTTAACGGCGCTTTTACCCCCGGCTCGGTGTTTAAACCCATGGTTGCTGCCGCCGCGTTGCAGGAAGGGATCATCCATCCGAATACCTCTGTTTTGTGTACCGGAAGATATGAATATTTTGCCCCCAGTTACCGTCCGAAATGCCTTGGCGTGCATGGCAATGTGACATTGAACCGGGCGATTGCCAAATCCTGCAACGTCTATTTTTATGAGGTTGGGCGTCTGCTTGGGATTCAGAATATTGATTCCTATGCCAAATCCTTTGGACTGGGGGTCAAAACCGGCATTGAACTGGGCGAAAATGAAGGCAGTCTGGCAAGCCCGGAAGCCCGTACCAATGCCGGCGGGATCTGGAACCCCGGGGATGTCATTCAGGCCGCGATTGGCCAGTCTGACAATACGTTTACCCCGCTCCAGCTTGCCACCTACTGCGCTACCATTGCCAACAACGGCACCCGCCTGCAACCCCATCTGGTCCAGAAAGTGACCAACTACAATCAGGATCAGGTGCTCTCGGAAAAGAAACCAGAGGAACCAGTGGTCGTAGAGGAGGTTCCGGTTTCCCTTGAGAACCTCAAGCTCGTTCAGGCCGGGATGCGCGCCGTATGTTCCTCCGAGGGTACGGGACGCTCCTTTGCCAATTACGGTGTTGCAGTGGCTGCCAAAACGGGTACCGCTGAAATCCCCGGCCATTCGGATAATGTCACGTTTATTGGCTATGCTCCCTATGATAACCCGGAAATTGCCGTTGCTGTTGTGTTGGAATACGGTTCCCGCGGCACCTATTCCATGGCGGTAGCGCGTGATATTTTTGATGCTTATTTTTTCGACAAATCCGTCGATCCCGCAGAAGAGTCCGCTGCGCTCTCTAATGCCCTTGCGGGCCTTGATTTTGGCGCACAGGCTCTCGCGTAAGAAACGTACCCTTGCAGGGATGAGAGGGGCCTTTGGGGTCTGGGATGCGAAATATGTAAATGATTGGAAGTTTATTGTTCTATACACCAAAAAAACATATATTTTCTTGTAGAATTTATCTAAAATCCAAATTTATTTTTAAAAATACTTGAACTACTGTTCCGCAATATGGTAGTATTGAATATGAGGTATTATATTATGGGAGCTGTAACTGTTATTACATCTGGAAAAGGCGGTGTTGGCAAATCGACCATCAGCGCGGGGCTTGGGTGTGCGCTGGCTTGCCGCGGCAAACGTGTGTTGCTCATTGACGGCGACGCCGGCCTTCGCAGTCTGGATGCCATGCTGAACATTGACCAGCAGGTGGTGTTTGACATTGCTGATATTGTCAACGGAAACTGCGAGCCGATCCGCGCGATTTACCCTTGCGGGGAATCGGTTGGGCTGTCCAATAATTTATTTGTACTGCCTGCGCCCAGCCGTGAGCGGGATGTTCTGCATCCCAAGGTCATGAAGCGGCTGGTTGATATCCTTGCGCCTTATTATGACCATGTCCTGATTGATTCCCCGGCCGGGGTGGGACGAGGCTTTGCATCGGCGGTGGCGGCCGCGCAGCGCGCGTTGGTGGTCACAACCCCGAGTCCGGTGTGTACCCGGGACAGTGACAAAGTCCGCCAGCTGCTCAACCAAATGGGTATGCCGATCCAGCGCCTTATCATCAACCGGTTTCATAAGGATACCTTCTATAAGCTCAACCAGTATGAGGATCTGGATACGATTATTGACCGTACTGGAATCCGTTTGATCGCGGTGGTGCCGGAAGATACTGCTTTGATGGGGGACATCCCCGAGGCCGTCACCCGGGTGATGAATAATACGATCCAGCGTTTTTTTGCGCCCAAAAATTCCCCGGGCGCCTTGGCTTTGCACCGCTTGGCGTCACGCTTGGAAGGGGAAAATGTGCCGCTGGCTGATTTCCAGAAAATGTAACAGAATGCTCTGCCTGATCTGGCCTTTGGCCAAAGTTCTGAGAAAGAAGAGGAGGATGTTGCCATGAATATCGCACTGATCGCGCATGATGCTAAAAAGGAGTTGATGGTTCAGTTCTGCATTGCCTATTGCGGAGTCCTGAGCCGCCATAACCTTTGTTCCACCGGTACGACGGGGAAAATCGTTTCCGAAGCGACCGGCCTTAGTATTCAGCGCTTTCTGTCAGGCTCACAGGGCGGCGACCAGCAGATCGCTTCCCGCATCGCGTGCAACGAGATTGATATGCTCCTGTTTTTCCGCGATTCCCTGACACCAAAGCCCCATGAACCCAGTGATATGAATTTACTGCGTTTATGCGATATGCACAATATCCCGTTTGCCACCAACATAGCGTCTGGCGAAATTTTGATCCACGGGTTGGAACGTGGCGATTTGGATTGGAGAAATATACTGAAAAATTAAGCATAGGATGCCCCCTGTCGGGTGAACGGCGGGGGGCTTTTCCTGACGTTTTATAGAAGAAAGGAGCCGTTTGACTCATGGCGTTATTGACCAAAGCCCCCAAAGGCACCCAGGACCTTTTGCCCAAACAAAGCTGGCAATGGCAGATTGTGGAAGATGTATTAGTGCGGGAGGGGGAAAGCTACGGGTTTGCGGAAATCCGTACCCCGGTGTTTGAACATACCGAATTATTCCAGCGTTCTGTGGGCGAAACAACGGATGTCGTCCAAAAGGAAATGTACACCTTTGAGGACAAAGGCAAGCGTTCGGTTACGCTGCGCCCGGAGGGGACGGCCGGGGCAGTACGCGCGTTTTTGGAGCATGGCCTGTATAATGACGGCCTGCCGGCAAAGCTGTATTACCTGACCTCCTGTTACCGGTATGAGAACACGCAAAAAGGCCGTTTGCGGGAATTTCACCAGTTTGGTGCAGAGGTATTCGGCGCAGCCGACAGCTCGGCAGATGCAGAGCTGATTGCGTTGGCAAGTGATATGTTTGAATGTCTGGGTATCCGCGGGCTGCGGTTGGAACTCAATTCCATTGGGTGCCCCAAATGCCGGGCAAACTACCATGCTGCCCTTAAAGAATATTTTGCGGGGCATCAGGAGCAGCTGTGCGGCACCTGTCTGGAACGCCTTGCACGCAACCCCATGCGGATTCTCGACTGCAAGAATCCCGAATGTGCGAAATTGGCCGCGGATTCGCCGACCATTCAGGAGTATCTGTGCAACGATTGCCGCGACCATTTTGAGCATTTGAAAGGTTATTTGGATCACGCACAGATTTCCTATACCGTGAATCCGAGGATTGTCCGCGGGCTGGATTATTATACAAGGACGGTCTTTGAATTTATCTCCAATGACCTTGGCGCACAAAGTACGGTTTGCGGCGGCGGGCGTTACGATGGTCTGATGAAAGAAATGGGCGGCCCGGATACCCCTGCGCTGGGGTTTGCGATTGGGCTGGAGCGTTTGATGATGATTTTGCAGGCACAGGAGATTGCTATGCCCGACCGTCCGGCCTGCGAGATCTATATTGCGGCCATTGGCGAACGTGCCCAGAAAAAGGCGTTTGCACTGGTACGGGAGCTTCGTCAGGCTGGGGTGGCGGCACAGTTTGATATTTGTGCGCGCAGCATCAAGGCGCAGATGAAATATGCGGATAAAATCGGGGCACAGTGCAGCATGGTACTCGGCGACAACGAACTCGATACAGGACGTGCGGTGTTAAAAGGCATGAAGTCCGGCAAGCAGTGTGAGATTGGGATTAACGAGAGCTTTTTGCATGATTATGTGCATACTTATACCAATATGTTGGAATCCCCGGAATTTGAAGAGATTGAAGGATAAGGCGGAGGTAAAAAGAAATGGCAGAATATATGACAGGATTAAAACGGACGCATTATTGTGGGGACCTGCGCCTCACCGATGCAGGCAACGAAGTGGTGGTATGCGGCTGGGTACAGCGCCAGCGCGACCTTGGGCAACTCATTTTTATCGACCTGCGCGACCGCAGCGGGGTCGTACAGCTTGCGTTTGACGACCATACCGACCGCACCATTTTTGAGAAAGCCTTTGGCGCACGTGCCGAGTATGTGCTGGCGGTAAAAGGGGAAGTGCGCGAGAGGGAAGCGAAAAATTCTGACATCCCCACTGGGGAGATTGAGGTTTTTGTGACCGAACTGCGTGTGTTGGCGAAAAGCGAAACCCCGCCGTTTGAGATTGTGGAACAGTCGAAGGTCAAGGACGAGCTGCGCTTTAAGTACCGCTATCTCGACTTGCGCCGCAGCGATGTGCAGGATAAAATCATAGGCCGCCATAAGATTGTCAAGGCCGCGCACGACTATTTTGATAGCCATGGATTTCTGGAGATCGAAACCCCAAACCTGATTAAATCCACCCCCGAAGGCGCGCGCGATTATCTGGTGCCGTCGCGGATTTTCCCCGGGAATTTCTTTGCTTTGCCGCAGTCGCCGCAGCTGTATAAGCAATTGCTCATGCTGTCCGGGTTTGACCGGTACATGCAGATTGCCCGCTGTTTCCGCGATGAGGACCTGCGTGCAGACCGCCAGCCGGAGTTTACCCAGATTGACCTTGAGATGTCCTTTGCCGATGAGGAGGAAATCATGGCAATCGGGGAGGGGTTTGTCCGGGACGTGTATCAAAAAGTGCTGGGGATTGAAATTCCGCTTCCGTTTTTGCGTATGACCTGGAAGGAAGCCATGGAGCGTTTTGGTTCGGACAAGCCTGATCTGCGGTTTGGACTGGAACTGGTGGATTTGGGCGGTGTACTCGCGGGTACGGAATTCCGTGTCTTTTCTGGGGCGCTGTCTGCGGGCGGTTCGGTGCGGGGCATCAACCTCAAAGGCTTTGCCGACCAGTTAAGCCGCAAGGAAATCGACAAGCTGACCGAATGGATCAAAGCCTATGGCGCACAGGGCATTGCATGGACCCGCCTGACGCAGAGTGCGGAAACCTCCAGCTTTGAGAAGTTCTTGCGGGAGGATGAGGTTCAGGCCGTACGCGAGGCCATGGGCGCACAGACTGGCGATGTGTTGCTGCTGATTGCGAGCCCGAAAACCAAGGTGGTATTGGATTCTCTTGGCGCGCTGCGCTGTGAGCTTGCCGCACGTTTTGACCTCATCGACAAATCCAGACCCAACCTGTTGTGGGTGACAGAGTTTCCGCTGCTCGAGTACGATGAGGACGAGAAACGGTATGTTGCTATGCACCATCCGTTTACGGCGCCGTTTGTGGAGGACATCCCGCTGCTGCAAACCGAGCCGGGCAAAGTCCGCGCACGCGCCTATGACATGGTACTCAACGGCCACGAGCTGGGTGGCGGTTCGATCCGGATTAATGACCCCGCCTTACAGCAGACCATGTTTGAGGCGCTTGGTTTCTCGAAAGAGGAGGCACAGGAACGCTTTGGTTTCCTGATCGACGCCTTCCGGTACGGTGCGCCCCCACACGGCGGTATGGCGTTTGGGCTGGACCGTCTGGTGATGCTCATGCTGGATTGTGAATCCATCCGGGATGTGATTGCGTTCCCGAAAATGGCGAATTCCGGGGAGTTGATGACAGCATCCCCGGGGCTGGTCGATGCCCAGCAGCTTGACGATTTGGGGATCACCCTGAACGTACCATCGGAGGAAAATTAAACAAAAAGAGGAGCTGATGATGTTCAGCTCCTTTTTTATAGGGGGATTGTGATGTTTTTTGCCTATGGCGAGCAGGAAATGCAAGCATTGAGAGAAAAGGACCACCGTCTTGGTGCGGTGATTGATACACTGGGGTATCTCCCGCGCGAGGTGGATGCGGATTTGTTTTCCTCGGTGATCCACAAAATCATTGGGCAGCAAATTTCCATGAAAGCCCAGCAAACCATCTGGCAACGCCTGCAAAGCCATTTGGGGCAGGTCAGCGCACAGACAGTGTGTGCCGCAGATTTGCATGAATTGCAGGCGTTGGGAATGTCCTTGCGGAAAGCGGGGTATCTCAAGGATTTTGCACAACAGGTCCATTCTGGGGCGTTTGATCTGGAGGCTGTAAAAACCATGAGCGACCACGATGCGATTGCCGCATTATCGTCCCTCAAAGGGGTGGGGGTGTGGACGGCGGAAATGATTTTACTGTTCTGCTTACAGCGTCCTGATATTTTCAGCTTTGGCGACCTTGCGATCTTGCGCGGCCTGCGTATGGTCTACCACCACCGGCAAATTACCCAAAAGCTCTTCCAAAAATACCGCCGGCGGTTTTCCCCTTATGGCAGTATTGCGAGTTTTTATCTCTGGGCAGTTGCAGGGGGCGCCATCGAGGGCATGAAGGATTACGCCCCTTAATAGCCCTGCTCCGGGCCAAGCTCCACGATACGCCCTTTTTCAAGCGAACGCGGCACATCAATCACACGCTGGTTGCGGCTGCCCCGGAATAAGAGGGTCAGGTCCTTCTGGGATGCGTCATAACGCCCGTCAATTAACACATCGGTCTGCTGGAGCAGCGCACTGATGTTGGGGTCATTCTGTTCCATGAACCGGAGCTCCTCCCAGGTAAAGCCCGTAAACACAGTAATATCCAGCTTTTTTCCGGGTGCCTGATGGATCTGTTTGGCAAGCTGGGCTAACGGTGCGGGCTGGCAAAACGGTTCGCCGCCGCTGAAGGTCACTCCTTTGAGCATGGGGTTTTCGAGGATTTCTTCGAGCAGTTTTGCAGTTTCTATGAGGGTACCACCAGAAAAATCGTGGGTTTGCGGGTTTTGGCACCCCGGGCATCCATGCGGGCACCCTTGTGTAAAGATCGTGTAGCGCAGACCCTTCCCGTCTACAATCGAATCATCGACCACTCCGCTGATCCGAAGTTCCATGTTTCATGACTCCTTTCCGGAAAAAAGACAGACATATTGCATATGCCTGTCTTTTTCTATTTCTTAATGATTATGCCCACAGCATGAAATGCCATGTTTGACCCGGTCCTGTTCTTCGGCGCGCTTGGCGTTGTTCCAACGGTTAGTGGTGCCAACGAGGTACCCGGTAATGCGCCGGATCCGTTCAAATTTCGGTTGGTTATCGTCCTCGCGGCGGTGGCATTTGGGACATTCGTTGTCAATAATGCCATTATACCCACAGCATGGGTCGCGGTCAACGGGATGGTTCACCGAGCCATAGCCAATCCCAGCCTCTTTCATGCACCGGATCACCGATTCAAAGGCGTCCAGATTCTTGCAGGCATCGCCGTCCAGTTCCACATAGCTGATATGCCCGGCATTGGTCAGGGCATGGTACGGCGCTTCGAGGGCGATTTTTTTGTACGCCTTGATGGGATAATACACCGGCACATGGAAACTGTTGGTATAATAATCGCGGTCCGTAATGCCCGGGATCACCCCATAGCGCATACGGTCGATTTTCACAAACCGTCCGCTGAGCCCTTCGGCGGGGGTAGCCAGCAGGCTGAAGTTCAGCCCGGTACGCTCGCTTTCGTCCTCCATGCGCTGGCGCATATGCCCCACAATTTCCAGACCCAAATCCTGGCTTTCCCGGCTTTCCCCATGATGCTTGCCAGTCAGGGCTTTGAGCGTTTCGGCAAGGCCGATAAACCCAATGCTCAAGGTTCCGTTTTTCAGTACCTCGGCAACGCTGTCATCCGGCTGGAGGGTGTCGGAATGAATCCATACGCCCTGCCCCATCAAAAACGGGTAGTTATAGGCTTTTTTGCCGCACTGGATTTTAAAGCGGTGCAAAAGCTGCTTGACAACCAGATCCATTTTGGCATCCAGAAGGTCATAGAAATGTCCGAGATCGCCGCGCGCCTCAATCGCCAGACGGGGCAGGTTAATCGAAGTAAAGCTCAGGTTGCCGCGCCCGTTGACGACTTCATGTTCGGGGTCATAGTGGTTGCCGATGACGCGTGTGCGGCAGCCCATATAGGCGATTTCGGTTTCCGGATGGTTTGGTTTATAATATTGCAAATTAAACGGCGCGTCAATAAAGCTGAAGTTTGGGAACAGCCGCTTGGCGGAAACGCGCATAGCTAATTTAAACAAGTCATAGTTCGGGTCGCCCTCATTGTAGCTGACCCCCTCCTTGACTTTAAAAATCTGGATCGGGAAAATGGCGGTTTCGCCTTCCCCCAGCCCCTGCTCGGTGGCAAGCAGGATATTTTTCATGGCCATACGCCCTTCCGGGCTGGTATCGGTGCCATAGTTGAGCGAGCTGAACGGGACCTGTGCGCCGGCGCGGGAGTTCATGGTATTGAGGTTATGGATCAACGCTTCCATGGCCTGATAGGTGGCGCGGTCGGTTTCCCGCAGGGCGGTGCGTTCGGCATACTCGTGCGCTTTGCCTACTTCTTCGGGCGTGATGCTCATTTTGGTTGGCAGGTACTCAGCAAGCGCCTCGCCGTACGCCGGCATGTTGTCCATGGTGGCGGGCTGTTCCACATCCGTCTGTACCATGATGCAAAGGGCCGTGGCATCGTCGGGATTGCGGCCTTTGGCGATCTGCAAATACTGCGACAAGGCTTTGAAATATTCCTTGCGGAACGTCTTTGCAACCCCGACTGCCATGGAATAGTCAAAGTTTGGCACACTCTGGCCGCCGTGCATTTCATTCTGGTTGGCCTGAATTGCGATGCAGGCCAGCGCCGCATAGCTGCGGATGTCGTTCGGCTCGCGCAGATATCCGTGGCCAGTGGAAAAGCCGCCCTGGAACAGTTTTACCAGATCAATCTGGCAGCAGGTTTCCGTAAGCGCATAAAAATCCTTGTCATGGATGTGGATATCCCCGCAACGGTGAGCCAGCGCGATTTCTTTGGGGATCAGGTAGGCGTCATAGAAGCATTTGGCCCCTTCTGACCCGTATTTGAGCATCGTGCCCATGGCGGTATTAGCGTCAATATTGGCGTTTTCGCGTTTGATGTCCGCTTCTTCGCTGGGTTTAAAGGTCAGATCCTCATAGATTTTCATGAGGTTCTGATCCATTTCGCGCATTTTGGTATGTTCGGCGCGGTACAGGATATAGGCTTTGGCGGTCTTGGCATACCCAAACGCAATCAGTTTTTCTTCCACCACATCCTGGATTTGTTCGACCGTGGGGATTCTGCTTTGGTCGAGCGAACGGATGATTTCTACGAGTAAATCGGTCAGCTCGTCGGTCGAAAGACGCTCGTCGGCGATGCGGATATTGGCTTTAAAAATGGCATTGTAAATTTTCTGGGGGTCAAACTGGACGATCTCCCCATTGCGTTTTTGGATGCTTGGGATCATCTGTACTCCTACCATATGCATACCTCTCTTTGGACTGAATTTAAGCAGGCAACATCACGGTATCCCTGCCTGCCGGAAGATCACAAAGCCCCTGTACGGGGCAATGATAGCATGATCCATTTTACTGCATATAGGTGTGATTGTCAAGGCGAGTACGATATCTAGTAGGAAAAAACAGCGAAAAAAATCAGAGAAGATTGACAAACAAATTCGTGAAAAGTGGACAACCCTTCCAAAAAGCAAGGGGGGGCATGTCGATTTTTTCAAAAAATAATTGCCGATTTTTAGGGACTATTCCCCCTTGACAACGGTTTTTGGCAAGGCTTTTGCCCAGTCGATCAGCTTCTGGAGCGCAGGGATAATCCGTTGCCCGTCTGGGGTAATGACGTACTCCACGCGCGGCGGGATCTCCTGAAACTGCCGGCGCTGTACCAGTCCATGCTCGCACAGGTCGCGCAGGCTTTGCGAGAGCATCATATCCGTGATGGCCGGCATGGCGAGCTTGATGCTGCTGTACCGTTTTCCCGTCCCGTCGCGCAGCGCCCACAAAATCCGGATTTTCCACTTGCCGCCCACAAGGCCCACGATTTGCTCGAGCGCCATGGCGTCATCGGGCGTGCCGCGGCTCTCCCCGGGCGCCGGCTGGGCCACACGGGGGGCGTCTGGTACTTTTGGCGGCAAGGCACGTTCCCCGACACGCCGCTCTTTCTTTTTCTTCTTATCTTTCTCTTTTTTCACGAAAAATCCCCCTCCAGCAATCCGCTTTCTTCTTATCATACCCCCCTTGCCCCCAATCTAAATTCTGAATCCGAACTATATTCCCTTTTCCGAAAAAAAAGTTGGGATTTTCCGGAAAAATGTTCATCAAACGTTCACCAAAAGCCGCTGGACATTCCTATTAAAAGAGAGTATAATACAATCAATAAGTTTTGTGGAAAAAGGAGCAGCAAGCCCATGAAATGCAAAAAAAAGATGTTCCCAGTGGTGGCCGCTGTTGGGGCGGTCGCGTTTGGCATTGCGGCGTTGTCGCTTGCCGCGTGCACATCTTCCCCAGCCAAATCCCCCGGCACGTCTTCTTCCCAAGCTTCTCAGGTTTCCCAGGAGGCGTGGGTTGCCAAAAATGAAAATTCTACCATTTCCTCCGGCGTATACCGGTATTATCTTGCCAGTGCTTATATTTCTGCTGTAAGCACGCACCGTCAGGATTACAGCAAATCCGTTTTTGATCAGGAAATTGATGGCCAGCCCGCCGAGGAATGGATCCGCGCGCAGGCTTTGGAGGGGGTCAAAAACCTGCTCATGGTCAACGACCTGATGAAAGAATATAACCTTACCGTTTCGACTGAGGACGCCTTGCTTGCCACGCAGCAGTCCGACAGCTACTGGACACAGGTCAAGCAGATCATGCAGTCCTATGGCATTACTAAGGCGGATGCAAAGTCTGCACAGTTTGACTTTCAGGTCAAAAACACCACCATCTTTGAGCATCTTTATACCAATGGAGAGAACAAGGTCGCAGAGGATGACCTGGAAGCCTATCTCAAACAGAACTATACAGCGTTCCGCTATGTCCTGCGCTCTACCTACGACGATACCTATACGTCCCTGCCAGAAGCAGAATTAAAGGATTTACGCAAACAGTTCCAAGACTATGCTACGGCCATCCGCAACGGCAGCATGACGATTGAGGATGCAGCCATGGATTTGGCGGAAAAAGAGGCTGAAAAGGAAACGTCCTCTGCCAGCAGCAAGACAACCTCTTTAAAGAATCCTGACGCGCTCAAGGAACAGGCCGAAAAGGAACTGCAAACCCGCATTTTGAACCTCTCGGAAGACGCCGACCAAGCCCAACAGGAAGCGCGCTATCCCGAGGAAATGCTCAAGGCGTTGCACGAAATGAAAAACGGCGAAGTGCGTACCATTGAAGCGCAGGGATATCTCATTACCGTAGTAAAAGATGATATCAATACTGTGGCAGAGGAACGCCTTGCGGACCGCGAAGGCCGCCGGGAAATCCTTATTGACTGGAAAGGCGCCGAATATACCCAGAACATGCAGGAGCGTATGAAAAATTATCAAAATTACCAGCTCAACGACGAAGAATTTAACTTTGACCTGCGCGAATATTTTGAGCCTGCGGATTCTTCTGCATCTTCCTCGGTAAGCAGCAGCCCGCTGACCGTTTCTTCCGAGGGATAATCCAGCTTATGCGTTTGTTACATTTCGATAAATACCCCTTTTGAAAAAGAAAGGCACTCCACTGTTTTGGGTGGAATGCCTTTCTTTTGTGTCAGCGGTTTTTCACCTGTACCTGTAATCCCTGCATCACGTCTAAGGCTTTTTCATGCAGGGTGTTGTCCGGCCCTGCTACGCATCGGGCATCGATGATCACTGGGGTTTCGGGCAGTGCAGTTTTGACGATCACCACATTGGAAAGCACGCAGAGATAGGAAACTACCCCCGCAAGCTCCACCGACGCATACTGCCTGTTTCGCAGGTAATCAAAGAGTCCCGCCGCCCCAAAACACGGCTTTTCCAGACAAACGTCCCCAGGGGCACAAAGGCTGGCAGCCGCCCCCGCCAATTGCCATCCCCAGCTGTCCCGGATGGTATGCATGATGGGCAGGTTTTTGCCTTCCTGCGTGTCGGGATAGGTTGCATCGTGCGTGTCAAGCGTAAACAGGATTTCATCCCCGCGCGTACGGTATTCGCGGATTTTCTGTGCAAGAGCCGGTTCCAGCTGCTGCGCCTGTGGGAAACCAAGGCTCCCGGTTACAAAATCATTCTGGTAGTCGACCACAATCAACAGGTTTTTCATGGCTTATTCCTGTCCCCGCAGGCTCTCAAAACATTCCTGCGCTTTTTGCTTGCAGCGTCCGCAGACTGTTGCCGCCCCGGTTGCCTCTTGCAGCTGCTGGAAGGTTTCTGCGCCCTCCCGGATTGCGTTTGCGATGTCCCCGGCTGTGAGCTTGCGGCAATGGCAGATTTTGGTATCCGGATCTATGGCTGGTTTTTGCGCCTGCGATTGTTCCAGCATGGCTGCTTTTAAAACCCCCAGTTGTGTTTTGGCGTCCGTGATTTCGTTTTTGAGTACCATCTCGACCGCCCGGTCCAAGGGGATTTTTTCCACCTGCAAAAATTCGTCGTCATCGGGGTTTGCCTGTTCCATACGGTCCACCTTGCAGGCATATAAATATAAAATTTCATCGCAGAACCCCGGGCTGGGATACATTTTCCCTAAATCCTGATATTCGGTTCCAATGGCGCCGGTTTCCTCCTGAAGCTCGCGCTGTACCGCCTCAAACGGGTCCTCTCCGGGTTCCAGCTTGCCTGCGGGAAGCTCCAGCAGCACTTCGCCGTACGGGTAGCGGAACTGCCGCACAAAGAGTAATTCCTTGTCTTTTGTGAGCGCCGCTACGGTTACGCCGCCGGGATGCTCCACCACTTCCCGCAATACGACTTTCTCATTGGGGAGCAGCGCTTCGTCCACGCGGACTTTCACGATGCGCCCTTCAAATTTGAGGCTCTGCGATACCGTTTTTTCCCATAGGTTTTCTTGCATGCTTACACGCCTTCTTTCTGTTATCATTGCTGTATTTATTTTACCTGACAATCATATATATAGCAAGCGAAAGGTGTGATTTTTATGCTCGCATGGACGCACGAACCCATGGATTACAGCCAAGTCGCCACACGTGTGGAAACATTAAACAACCGCTTCCCCGGCCTGCAAACAGGCTCTTTGGGCAGGAGCCTGCTGGGAAAGGAACTCTTTACCCTGTATTTCCCGGCCCATGCTGTCCCTGATCCCCATGCCCCCCTGCTCCTTTTGACCGCAGCCTTCCATGGGATGGAATGGATCACGTCTACCTTATTGTTAGCCTTTGCGGAAAACCTATGCGTGCGTTTGGAACAGGGTTCCATCACGCTGAAATGCCCGGTTTTGATGGTCCCCTGCGTCAATCCCGACGGCGTTGGCATCCAGATCCATGGCCCCAAGGCTGCTGGACGTTTTTCCCATCTGATCTACCATGCCTGTGGTGGCGATACCCGCCGCTGGCAGGCCAATGCCCGCGGGGTGGATCTCAACCACAATTTCGACGCCCATTGGAAAACCCTGCGCCGGATGGAACAGAAGGCAGGCATCCATGGCCCTGCGGCCACGCAGTTTGGCGGCTGTTTTCCGCACAGTGAGCCTGAAACCCGCCACCTCGTCCATTTCTGCCGCACCCATCCGGTGGGGATGGCCGCTGCTTTCCACAGTCAGGGGGAGGAAATCTACTACCAGTTTGGCGACTGCCTGCCCCCGCGTTCCATGGAGATTGCCAAACGCTTGGCCGATGCTTCCGGCTATACCCTCGCTGACCCCGATGGGCTTGCTTCCTTTGGCGGGTTTAAAGATTGGTTCCTTCAGGAATTTCAGCGTCCCGCCTTTACGATTGAGGTGGGGAAAGGGAAAAACCCTTTGCCGGTTGACGATTTTCCAGGGATTTACCAGCGGATAGAACCGCTTTGTTATGCCCTGTTAGACGCCTGTTGACAAGGCTGCGCCGCAGACAGGAAACCGTTTCGCCCTTTTTGCATCCGGGCGAACGGGCGGTTTCTTAGCCTGCGGCGCAGTTGGTTTGGAGTTATTTTTTCTTGCGGATTGTTTTGCGGACTGCAACATTAAACCGTCTGGACATGCGGGCAAGGCGGAATTTGCGGGACCGTTTTTTGGCAATGGGGACAGGGGGCTGTGTGAGCAGGCGGTGCATGAGGTCTGCAATCTTGGAGCAGCAGGCGGAGGTATCAAACTGCTGGCACGCCTGCTTCATAGCGGCGAGCTTTTCGGGCTGGCCGAGTAAGGATTCGACCAGCTGCGACGGGGAATCCCCTTTCCGCATACGCAGGGCCATACCGCGGTTGACCAGAAACGCCGCATTGTCCTCCTCCTGCCCGGGGATGGAATCGAATACCACCATCGGCAGGTTACAGGCAAGGGCCTCGGAGATGGTCAGGCCGCCGGGCTTGGTGATGAGCAGGTCTGACGCGTGCATGTAAGCCTCCACCTGGTTGGTAAAATAGACAAGCTCAAACTTTTTTTCGGTCTGCCCCTGCATCTTCTGGAACAGATCGAACAGCTTATGGTTTTTGCCGGTAATAATGATGAGCTGGAAATCCGCAGACGAACGGTCGAGATCGTGGAAAATCTCCATGATGTTGGTGACACCAAAGCTCCCTGCCATAATCAGGATGACGGGAAGGGAAGGGTTCAGGGAAAACTGTTTGCGTAGCGCAAGGGGGTCACGGGGCTGGAAGAAGGTCTGGGAGATGGGGATGCCAAAGGGGAAGATGCGTTCTTCCGGGACATCCAGCTGCATCAGGGCTTGCTTACATTCCGGGCTTGGCACCACATAGGCGTCAATATAGCGGGCCAGATATGCGCGGTGGGGGGCATAATCGGTCATAATGGACACAATGGGCTGGAAGATTTTCTCCTTGCCCTTGAGGTGCGATACCATTTGCCCGGCAAAAGGGTGGGTGGTCACAATCACATCCGGCAGGAACTCCCGGATACAGGGGAGCATACTGCGGCTGCACATGGCCGTAATGGTGGGGACAACATCCATTTTTGGCTTTTGCGTATTGTTATAAAGCATCCCATACATTTTGGGGATTTTGGTGGCCATAAATTCGTAGCTGCCGCAAACGGTTTTATCGACCATTTTATTGATTTCTTTCAGACAGTCCACCGTGCGTACCTTGGCATGGGGGAGATGTTCGGTAAAGTATTCCCGCATGGCTTGGGAGGTACGCTTATGGCCTCCGCCCGTGGAGGCGGTAAAAATCAGGATATTCAATGGTTATGTCACTCCTTCTCTCCGCGGTGAGCCAATATGCTCCCGATTGATTCTTTCCTATTATACCATACAAAATTGGGAATTACTATTAGGAAAACCATAGAGGAAGGTAAAAATTAATAAATAACCAAGAAGAGTAAAAAAAAATACATGCAAAATGACAAAAATGCAGCCAGCAAAGAAACAGAAAAGGAAAAATGATAAAGATGTAACTTTACATTTTTGCCAAAACACTATATGATAAAAAGAAACGTCCTTTTCTGGGATGCATCAAAACGGAAAGAGAGGCGCGCTTTTATGGCGAAACCTTACAAAAAAGATATAAGAAAAAGAGTAAGAAACACCGCAATCGGTACCATCGCAGTCATGCTCACAGCAACGTGCATGATTTTGCCCGGCTGTTCCAAAGGGGAGCAGCCCCCGGGCATGAGCGATACCAGCCCACAAGAGAAAACGCTCGTCAAAGGCATGACGATTGGCGGGGTCGATGTTGCGGGGATGAACCAGGAACAGGCAATCCAGGCAGTCAAAGCCTCGCAGGAAGCTTTGCCGGCGTACCGCCTTACCCTCAAATTAAAAGACAAATCGTGGGATCTCACAGAAAAAGACATGACGTTTGCGGCTACTGCTGAAACGGCGGTACAGCAAGCGTTTGACGACCTGTATGGGGAAAGCACGCAGGATTACCAGCAGCGCGTGGCCGACTTTGCCGCAAACCCCAAAGATTATGAGGTCAAATACGAGATCGACTATACAAAGCTCAATGAAAAGCTCGATGCCTTAGCCGCAGAAGAAATGAATCAGGAGCCTGTGGACGCCACCGTGGCCTCGTTTGACAGCTCCAGCGGCACGTTCCAGTTTAAAGACGGCCAAAACGGCATTAAGGTAGACAGCGAAAAATTCCATACCGCTGTCAAGGATGCCCTTGCCGAATCCACGACCGCTACGGTAGAGGTTCCGTTTGAAGAAGTGGAGTTCAGCAAAACGGCCGCCCAAATCAAAAATAATATGCGTAAGCTCGGCACGTACAGCACCGTATCCACCAACAATGCCAACGGCAACCATAATATGAAACTGGCCCTTTCTGCGGTCAATGGGACGGTGCTGCAGCCCGGCGACATTTTCTCCTTTAACAGCAAGACCGGCAACACCACCAACGGCAGCCAGGGCTACCGCAAAGCAGGCGCGATTGTCGGCGGAAAGCTGGTCGATGAATACGGCGGCGGGATCTGTCAGGCTTCGACTACGATCTATGGCGCGGCCCTGCGTTCCAATATGAAGATCCTGACCCGCTATAACCATACATGGCCTTCCACCTATTGTCCCATTGGCCAGGACGCCGCCGTCAGCTACGGGAGCCTTGACTTCCGTTTCCAAAATACCAGCGAATATCCCATCTATATTGTTTCCGGCATGAGTGGGACGACCCTTACGGTTACCTTCTACGGCTATCAGGACCCAAGCTACGATGAGATTAAAGTGACTTCCCAGCAGACCGGGACCGTCGCCCAGCCTGCGGATATCTATCAGGAAGACAAGTCGCTGGCAAAAGATAAAATCGTCAAAGAGCGCAGCGGACGTGTGGGAAAACGCGCTTCCGCCCAGCGTATCTACTATAAAAACGGCAGTGTTGTCAAACGCGAAGCCCTCCCCTCCAGCTATTACCGGGAATTAGCCTCTGTGTACCGTTATGGTCCCGGCAGCGCGATCCCCGGCAGCTCCTCCTCTGCGGTCAGCTCCCAGGTTGTTTCTTCGGAAGTTGCGGCAAGCAGCCAGAGCTCCAGCCCAAGCTCGAGTTCTGCACCGCCTGCCAGCTCCCAACCGCCGGTAGTCAGCTCTCAGCCGCCTGTTTCCAGCACCCCCGCTCCGGTTTCCAGTACCCCGGACCCCGTTGTTTCCGTCCCGGAACCTGTGAGCAGCACCCCGGCGTCTGTTTCCCAGCCTGACCCCATGGAGAGTACTGGTGAGGGTTCCGCAGCAGGCTAAGGCAGAGGATACGATCCGTTTCTGCAAAGCGCGTTCTGCACAGCCGTGACCAACTTGTCAGAAAAGGGGGCAAACACGCTCCCTTTTTTCCTATCATCATATTCCTAATCATGAAAGGGGCCATTCCTATGCCGCTCACCATCAATCCCGTATCCCGCGAAAACATCCCAACCTTATGCAAGTTAGCAAAAGACATCTGGAATGAATATTTTCCAGCGATCCTCCCCCAACCGCAAATCACCTATATGGTAGAAAAATACCAGTCCGGGCCTGCTATCGAACGTCAGATTGCACACGGATACCAGTATTTTTTTCTCGAACGGGAAGCGGAATTGATTGGTTACTGCGGGGTGCAGCCGCAGGGAGACAGGCTCTTTTTAAGCAAATTGTACCTGAAAAAAGAGTGGCGGGGAAAAGGCTACGCAGGGCAAGCCTTCCGGTACTTGTACCGCATAGCCAAAGAACACAATCTGACTGCGGTCTGGCTGACGGTCAACCGCAATAATGAAATTGCCATCCACGCCTATGAAAAACAAGGCTTTGAAACCGTCAGCGAACAAAAGACGGATATTGGCCAAGGTTTTTATATGGATGATTATGTTATGGAAAAAGAAATCCCATCCTAAGGCGCAGGCATCCCCCAAAACTATTCTGGCTGGAGCAGGAGGTAAAATATGGTATTCAGCAGCCTGAATTTTATGTTTGTGTTTCTCCCGATTGTGCTGGGAGTCTATTTCCTGTCGCCCAGGATCATCAAGAACCTGATCCTGTTTCTGGCAAGCCTTGTTTTTTACGCATGGGGGGAGCCTGTTTATGTGCTCCTGATGATCTTTTCCACCCTTGTTGACTATACCCATGGCTATTTTGTCCAAAAGTACCGCGGGACCCGAAAAGCAAAAGTTTTCCTGATTTCGTCCGTGGTCATCAACCTCGGGGTGCTGGGCTTCTTTAAATACAGCGATTTTATCATCGGCAATATCAATGCCCTGACCGGCGCCTCCATCCCCCTTTTGGGACTTGCCCTGCCGATTGGCATTTCCTTTTACACCTTTCAAACCATGTCCTATACCATCGACGTGTACCGCGGCGACGCCAAAGCCCAGCGCAATATCATTTCCTTTGGCGCGTATGTTTCCCTGTTCCCGCAGCTGGTTGCGGGGCCGATTGTCCGCTACTCCACCATTGCCGAACAGCTCAACCACAGACGGGAAAATTCGGA
Organism: uncultured Eubacteriales bacterium; assembly: GCA_949741605.1. Classification (GTDB taxonomy): domain Bacteria; phylum Bacillota; class Clostridia; order Oscillospirales; family Acutalibacteraceae; genus UMGS1071. The sequence goes on from CATJNB010000123.1 coordinate 26,077, forward strand.
GCTGTTTGCCGATGGGGTGCAGCGTTTTGTAACCGGCCTTGGCAAAAAGGTCCTGCTTGCCAACAGTATTGGCGCTGTCTGGACAGAGCTTTCCTCCCTGCCCAGCGGGGAGCTGAGCGTACTGGGGGCATGGATTGGCGCGATTGCCTATACCTTCCAAATCTATTTTGACTTTTCCGGTTATTCCGACATGGCCATTGGCCTTGGGAAAATGTTTGGCTTCCGGTTCCTCGAAAACTTCCAGTACCCCTATATTTCCAAAAGTGTCACCGAGTTTTGGCGCAGATGGCATATCTCCCTTGGCACATGGTTCCGCGAATACCTCTATATCCCTCTGGGCGGCAACCGCAAGGGCCTGCCGCGCCAGATTGTGAATATCGCGATTGTCTGGCTGTGTACGGGCATTTGGCATGGCGCGAGCTGGAACTTTATTGTATGGGGCGTGTATTACGGCATCCTGTTAATGCTCGAAAAAATCTTTTTGCTGCGGGTACTCCAGAAGCTCCCCTCGATTTTTGGGCGCATTTATACCCTCTTTTTCGTCATTATCAGCTGGGTCATCTTTGCCTTTGATTCCCTCGGGCAGGGCTGGACATATCTTAAGGGGATGTTCGGTTTTGGAGGGCTTGCGCTCGTCAATGACCGCGCCTTGTATTTGCTGCTTACCAATGCCATCCTGCTTGCCATCCTGATCATCGGCTGTACGCCGCTGCCCGCCAAGGTGGGACGTACGTTAATGCGCGTCTGGAACGACCGGAAAGTGGCCCCGATGCTTGTGCAGAATGTCGTGCTGGCGGGGATTTTCCTCATTTCGGTGGCGTATTTGGTGGACAGTACCTATAATCCCTTTTTATATTTCCGGTTTTAGGAGGCGCGGCTTATGAAACATCAGATGAAACGCCGGCGTAAGCTGGAACCCCGTCAAATCCGCAACCGTGTGCTGACGATTGTTTTTGTGGTGCTGCTCATGGGCCTTGCCCTGTTAAACCTTTTGTGGCCAAAGCAGAGCTTTTCCCAAAATGAAAACCGCGTTTTAGAAACGTTCCCGGAATTTAGCTGGGAAACCCTCATCAGCGGAAAATTTACCGAAGGCTTTGATACGTATATTACGGACCATTTTGCGTTCCGTGACGTGTGGGTCGGAGCGAAAACCTTTGCAGAAATCGGGATTTTGAAAAAAGATTCCGGCGGGGTATACCTTGCCAAAGACGGCTATTTGATCGAACGCTTCGACACGCTTGAGCGCGACAAGCAGACCGGCCAGACGCGTTATGAACAGAACCTCAATTATGTAAAAACCTTTGCGGAAAATATGAAGGCGCGTTTTAATATCGACGTGCGTACCATGCTCGTACCGACTGCCAGTTATGTACTCTCGGAAAAGCTGCCGGCCTTTGCCCCGGAACTCGACCAGAACGAGCTGATCGAACAGGCCAAAACAACGGTCCCGAATTTTCTCGACCTGCGCGGTGTACTCCGGGCGCACAAGGAGGAGGACATCTATTACCGCACCGACCACCACTGGACCAATCTCGGTGTGTGCTATGCGTATGGGGCGTTTTGTCAGGCTGTGGGACTGCAGGCGCATCCCCCCAGCTGGTACCAGACCGAAACCCTGAGCGAGAAGTTTTACGGAACCACCTACTCCAAAGCCAGCCTCTATACCGCACAGCCTGATACTATTACGGCCTATCACGCCCCCCAGCAGCCGGAGGTCAGCGTGGACTATAACCTTGGCCGCCGCGTCACCAATACCCTTTATGAACGCAGCCATCTGGAAACAAAAGATAAATATTCGGTGTTCCTCGATGGCAACCAGCCCATTGTGAAAATCACCACCCAGAATAAAAACGGCCGCAAGCTCATGATCATCAAGGATTCTTATGCCAACAGCTTTGCGACGTTTGCTGTCAACGACTATGAGGAAGTGACCCTTGTTGACCTGCGCCATTATCGTGCCCAGTTGTCAAAGCTGGTCGAAGAAAGCGGGGTCAATGAAATTTTAGTGCTGTATAATGTCAGCGGGTTCGCAAGCGACGCAAACCTCTTTTTGATTACCCGTTAATCTTCCTGTTCCAAAGCCTTCGGATTTGATCCGGGGGCTTTTTCATATTGGACAAAATCAGAGCATAGGATCGTAAAAGGAGGTGGGGCATATGGTAGTAGTATCCATCAAAACCAAATTCAAATGGATTCTTGGCGCGATCGTTGTCCTGATTTGCCTTGCGATTTTAATTACAGCGGTTTCCCTGAATATCCGCGGGGAACAGTGGGCGGTTGCGGCGGATTTGAAGTACCGTCTGAGCGCGCCGGACGCCGATGCAAGGATTGCTTTTTTAGCACAGTTTGGCTGGGAGGTCAAGGAGGAGCCGGTGGAGGTCAGCGAGGTGGTGATCCCCGGTGAGTTCAGTGAGGTTTACGAGCAGTACAATGCTATCCAAAAGGAGCATGGGCTGGATTTGTCCAAACACCGCGGGAAAACCTGCAAAAAATGGGTGTATGAGGTTACGAACTATCCGCAGGCCGGGGAAAGCGTGCGCGCGACCCTGCTCATTATCGACGGCCAAGTGATTGGCGGGGATATCAGCTCCGTTGCGCTGGATGGGTTTATGGAGAGCTTCCTTGGCAAGAGCAAACCAGACAAAGAAGCTAACGCATCGGTGCCGGATACCGTCGAATATACCGAAACCATGGCAGACCCTGTGATCCCGGAGGGCGCGTGGCCGACCGATTAGGGATAGCAAACCAAAGGAAAATTTGATATAATGGGGGAAATAAAACCGAAAGGTGAGGACGATCATGAAACCGGGATTTGTGTATGAAACCTATGCGCCGTACACCAGGCACGAGAAAGTTTGCGATGTGGTGTTTCGGGGCGGGGAATTTTTCAATGTCTATACAGGCGAGTGGCTGCACGGGGATGTGGCATGCCAGAATGGGGTGATTGTGGGGATTGGCAGCTACGAAGGCAAAGAAATCGTGGACTGTCAGGGAAAGAAGCTGGTGCCGGGGTTTATCGACGCGCACCTGCACATGGAATCGACGCTCGTAGCGCCGCACCAGCTTGTGGAAAATGCCGTACAGTTTGGCACGACGACCTATATTGTGGACCCCCACGAAGCCGCCAACGTATCCGGGAAAGCGGGGATTGATTACCTGCTGGAAGATACCGAGGGCGTACCGGCAAACGTGTACCTGATGATGCCATCGTGCGTACCGGCGACGAGCTTTGAAGATAACGGCGCGGTGTTTTCTGCACAGGACATGGCGGGCTATTTGGGGCATCCGCGGGTTCTGGGGCTGGGCGAGGTCATGGATTATCCGGCCGTTGAAAACGGGCAGCCGGATATGATGGAAAAATTAGCCTTATTTTCCGGGCGTATGATTGACGGCCATGCCCCGAACCTCTCCGAACAGCAGCTGCAATTGTACCGTCTGGCTGGCATCCGTACAGACCATGAAGCGAGCGGGTTTGCGTATGCCTGTCAGGAGGTACGCAACGGTTTGCAGGTACTCATTGGGGAAGGGTCTGCGGCGCGGCATCTGGACGAGATTGTAAAAGGGATTGTGCAAAGCGGGATCCGCCCGGACAGCTTTTGTTTCTGTACCGACGACAAGCATATTCAGGATATCCGCCGGGAAGGGCATATCAGTTACCATATCCGCCGTTCCATAGAACTGGGCCTGCGCCCGGAGGATGCCATCCGTATGGCGACCCTTCATGCGGCGCGCACCTATGGGCTGGACCACTTGGGGGCAATCCGGGTGGGCGCGCAGGCGGATATCGTGATTTTGGATGACCTTGCGAAGGTGAGCATTGCAAAAGTCTATTATCAGGGGAAAAACGTCCGGGATTTCAGCTATCAGGGGGTTGTGCCGCCAAGTGAGCTGACCCATACCCTGCACGTAAAGCCGGTGCGCCCGGAACAGCTGGTTTTGCGATGTGACGGGGAAAGCGATGTGATCGAAGTGCTGCCCGGCGAGCTTCTCACCAAACACCGCCGGATCTGCCTGCCGCAGGTAGACGGGATTTTTGTGCCCAATGCCACGTATAATAAGATCGCCGTGGTGGAACGCCACCGGGCAACGGGTAAGGTTGGCACAGGGGCGATTGTGGGGTTTGGCATCCGGGGCGGGGCGATTGCCTCGAGCGTGTCGCACGATTCGCACAACCTCATTGTGATTGGCGATAATGACAAGGATATCCTGCTGGCACTCACAGAGCTTGCTCGCATGGGGGGCGGATACTGCATCACCGGGGGCGGGACGGTCAAAGAGAGCCTGCCTTTGCGGATCATGGGGCTGATGAGCGAACGCCCGCATGACGAAGTGGACAAGCAGGTCAAAAAGATGACCGCGTTAGCCTATGCTATGGGTGTCAGCCCGGGGATTTCGCCTTTTACCACGTTATCCTTTATGGCGCTGCCGGTGATCCCGGAACTGCGGGTGACAGCCCGTGGGATTTTCGATGTAGTGACGTTTGAATTTTGCAAGTGAGGGGTGGGGGTTACGGAACGTCTGGACAAGATATTAAGCTCACAGAATTTTGGCAGTCGCAAAGATACCGCAAAGCTCATCCGTACAGGACGGGTCAGTGTCAATGGGCAGCGGGTAACACGCCCCGAAGCCAAAGCCGACCCCGGGCAGGACAGCATCACATTAGACGGCAAGGAAATCGGGTATGAACGGCGGGTCTATTATATGATGAATAAACCGGGCGGTGTGTTGAGCGCAGCCCGCGACAAGCACAGCAAAACCGTTTTGGACCTGTTGCCTCCAGAATACCAAAGGCGGGGTCTGTTTCCAGCGGGGCGTCTGGATAAGGACACCCAAGGGCTTCTGCTGATCACCGATGACGGCGATTTTGCCCACCGGATGCTCTCCCCGAAAAGCGGTGTTCGGAAAATTTACCATGCCCGTTTGGATGCGCCCATTGGTGCAGAGGATATCCGCGCGTTTGAACAGGGGGTGCAGCTGGAGGATTTCCAGTGTTTGCCTGCCGGGCTGCGGGTGTTGGATGAGGGCAGCGAACCGCTGGTTGAGGTGACGGTGTGCGAAGGGAAATTCCATCAGGTAAAACGCATGTTTGCAGCGCGGGGGAAACAGGTCACGTTTTTAAAACGGGTACAAATTGGCGGCCTTGTTTTGGAGGAAACCCTAGCTTTGGGGGAAACTAGGAAGCTCACCCCACAGGAGTTGGAACGCATTTTCCACCCATAAAGAAAAAACGTAGTGCTTTCTGTTTGAAAGGCACTACGTTTTTGATTTAGAGGACAAAGCCGATTTTTTTCATTACTTTTTTCAGGGTACGCCCGGAGAGATGCAGGGCGTCCTGCGCGCACTTGGAATAACAGCTTTCGAGATACGCCTTATCCTGCACCAGCATGTGGAAACGTTCCTGAATGGGCCGCAGATGCTCAATGAGGGCCTCAGCCACCGCGGCTTTAAAATCGCCGTAGCCTTTTCCGCTGAAATCGGTTTCGATTTGCTCGAAAGAGCGGCCGGTGATACACGAATAAATCCGCATCAGGTTATTGATCCCATCCTTGCCGTCGGCGTAGGCAACGGAGCCATCGCTGTCGGTGACGGCGCGTTTGAGCTTGCGGACAATATCATCCGGGGAGTCAAGCAGGGAGAGATAGGCGTTTGCGTTGTCATCGGACTTGGACATTTTCTTTAAGGGGTCTTGCAGCGACATAATCCGTGCGCCGGTTTTGGGGATATAGGGGTCTGGGATGGTGAAGGTCGGCGAGTAGGCGCCGTTAAAACGGGAGGCAATATCGCGGGCTAATTCGAGGTGCTGTTTCTGGTCCGCGCCCACGGGCACTAAATCCGCCTGATATAACAGGATGTCCGCAGCCATCAGGGAAGGGTAGGCGAACAGGCCGACATTAATATTATCCGCATGGCGCAGGGACTTATCTTTAAACTGGGTCATGCGGGAAAGCTCCCCGAACTGGGTATAGCAATTGAGAATCCACGCAAGCTCGGCATGGGTATGCACGTGGCTCTGGATAAAGAAAATGCTTTTTTCAAGGTCAATCCCGCAGGAGAGCAGCAGGGCGTATGCTTCCAGCACATTGCGGCGGAACTTTGGCGGGTCTTGACGCACCGTAATGGTATGCAGGTCCGCCAGGGCAAAGATACAGCGGTAATCATCCTGCAAGGTAATCCAGTTTTGGAGCGCGCCAAGATAGTTGCCAAGGGTGATGGTGCCGCTGGGCTGGATGGCGCTGAAGATAATTTTTTTCGGGTTGTCGGGGGTTTGGGTGTTTGAGGAAGTCATAAAACGGAAACCTCCAATTCTAAAGATTTAGGCAAGAAACTGTTTGGCAACCTTACCAAGCAGGGCAACGCCGTCAATAATTTGCTGGTCCGAGGGGGTGGAGAAGTTCATCCGGAAGGACTGGCAAGGGGCAGATTCGTCGGTCAAAAAGGCGTTGCCGGGCACGACACAGACCTTTTCCTCCACAGCACGCGCACAAAACTCCGGCATGGGGATGGTGTCCGGGAGCGTACACCACACAAAAAGCCCGCCCTGTACCGGTTCATGGGTGATGCCAAGAGGAGACAGGTGCTTGTCGATTTCGCGGAGCATGAGCGAGGACTTGCGGGTATAAATCTCTTTCATACGCAGGAGATGCTCGTCATAGTCGTAGTGGGTCATGAACTGCGAACAGATCATTTGCGCTAATACATTGGTATGCACATCCGAGCATTGTTTGCCAACCACCATTTTCTGGATCAGCTCTTTGGGGGCAACGGTATATCCCACACGCAGCCCCGGGGAAATGACTTTGGAGAAAGTGCCGGCATAGATTACAAGCCCGTCCTCATCCATGGACTTGATGGCAGGGATGGGGTCGCCGGAAACACGCAGATCGCCATAGGGGTTATCTTCGAGGATGATTTTCTGATATTGTTTGGCAAGCGCATATAATTGTTTGCGCTTGTGGTAGGACATGGTAATCCCGGACGGGTTCTGGAAATTGGGGATGGTGTAAATGAATTTAATATTTGGTTCCGTTTTCAGGGCTTTTTCCAGAGCGTTGAGGTCCATGCCGTCGGAGTACATGGGGATGCCATGCAGGCGCACATGATAGGAACGGAAGGTATTGAGCGAGCCGATAAAGCTGGGAGCCTCACACAGGACAACGTCCCCTTCGTTGCACAGGATCTTGGTGGCAAGGTCGATGACCTGCTGTGCGCCGGACGTAATAATCAGCTCGTCAAAGTCGCGCCCGATTTCGTGGCGGGATTTCATATAGTCGCGCAAATGGTCGCGCAGGGGCGTGTAACCTTCGGTCAGGCTGTACTGGAGCGCGGCAATGGGTTCCTCCAGAAGGATCTGGGCGCAAAGTACCGCAATCTCTTTAGCCGGGAAGGCTTCCGGAGCAGGATTGCCGGCAGAGAAGGAGATCACGTTGGGATCGGAGGAATGTTTGAGGATTTCGCGGATCACAGAGGGCTTGAGGGTAGACATACGCTCGGAAAAGGTAACATTCATGACAGGAACTTCCTTTCTCAGACAAACCAGTCCCTGTGGGGCTGGCTTTTTTGATACCATAGAAAAAAATCAAAAAAAGATTTTGGAAAAAATTTTTCCCATTGCCTTTTATTTTATCACAAAAAGCGGAAACAATCAATTGATGCGTCTGCCAAAAGGGAGCAAAACCAACAAAAGGGGTGCCCAGCGGACAAAAGGAACAAAATGGCGAGGGGATGCGAGCGGGAACGGCAGAGCAGGAAGGCGCAAAACAGGCAAAAAACAACAGTGGTTTGTGACAAAAAATCCATGGACCGGCCAGTATAATAAAGGCAGTAAGAAAAGGACAGGCCCGGCGGGCCAGCAAACAGGATGTAAAAAATGAAGGAGAAAGGAACCGGGGTTATGAGAACGAAAGTATTGCAGGGAAGAAACCTCACAAAGTACAGGGAGCTGCCAAATAAACTGGCAAATTCTCCGGTTGCGCGGCGGGTTTTGCAGTATGCCGTATATTTTGCGGCAGGGTTCGTGTGTTCGCGCGGGGTTGTGTTTGGCCGGCATGCACCGTTTGGGGTAGCGGCAGCAGCGGCAGGGCCTTACCGTGGGATGTGGCTGACCATCGCGGGAGGGATTGTCGGATATTTATGGCCGTCCCACATCCATGCGCCAGTCCGGTACATAGCGGCGCTCATGGTGGTAGCCGCCATACGATGGGCGCTCAATGAGGTGTTCAAAATCCGTGGGAACGTCCTGTTTGCGCCGCTTGCCACGTTCGTCCCTTTAATGGGAATGGGGGCGGCCATGGCGGGCATCGAGGGGGCAACTGCACAAACCTGGATTTTATATACCGCCGAATCTTTGCTGGGAGGCTGCGGGGCGTTTTTCATCTCGCGCACGTCCTCGATGATTTTAGCAAAGCGCGGTGCAGGAACGCTCAACCACATAGAGCTGGCCTGCGGGATTTTAACGGCGGGGATTTTAGTTTTGTCGCTGTCGTCCATCCTGATTGGGGATATCTCCCTGGGACGGGTCGCGGCTGTGCTGATGGTTTTATTTGCGTGCCGGTACGGAGGCGTTGTCGGGGGGAGTATCGCCGGGATTGTAGCTGGTGCGATGTTTGGATTATCGACGTCCGGGATCAGCGGGGTATCGGGAGCCTTGGCGTTTGCGGGGCTGATGGCGGGGCTGTTTTCGCCCTTGGGAAGGGTGGCAACTGCCTTGGTTTTTATCGCAGCCCATGGGCTGGGCACGTTACAGGTCGGAAGCTACGAGGTGTTGCTCACGGGTTTGTACGAGGTCATGGGCGCGACGGTGATTTTTGTGGTATGGCCAAACCGGACAGGCGGTTTTTTTGCAACGCTTTTCCGGCAGCCAGCGGATATTTCCCATAGCGATGGGCTGCGGCGGTCTGTGATTATGAAATTAGGATTTGCCGCAGCCGCACTCGAACAGGTATCAGAATCCGTGGAGGCGGTGTCGCAGCGGCTTGCCAAAGTCAGTGCGCCCACCATACAGGGGGTGTACCAGCGCGCCATTGACGAAACATGCAGTACCTGCGGGCTGCAAACGTATTGCTGGGGGCATAACCACAGCCGCAGCATGGCATGGATGCAGACGTTGGAGGAGCCTTTGCGGGTGCATGGGCAGATTGCCAAAAGCGATTTTCCAGAGGAATTTCAAAAGCATTGCGGTCGCCTGTTGGAATTAGCCTCTTATGTCAACCGCCATTACGAAGCCTATCTCACACAGGAAGCCGCAGAACGCCGGGTGGCGCAGGTCAGGGGGGTGGTGACAGACCAGTTTTCCACCACCGGGCGGATGCTGCGGGATATTGCGGGCGAGCTGGAATTATTTGAACAGTTCGACTATGAATCCGCGCATAAAATCAATGAAGCTTTACATGAAACGTCCATCCGCGCAAGCGATGTCAGCTGCCGGCTGGACCGGTATAACCGGATGGTAGTAGAGGTGGAAGCGCCTGTTTTAGACCGCAGCCGGCTTGGGAAACCGAATGTTTTGCGGGCGATTGCACGTGCAACAGGAAGGAGGTTTGAAAATCCGTGTATCAGCGTGGTGAAAAAGAAGTGCCGCCTGCAAATGAGCGAACGTCCGATTTATAAGGTATCGGTCGGGACTGCCCAGCATAGTTGTGCCAACCGCGCCCTGTGCGGGGACAGCTATGAATGTTTCGCAGACGGGACAGGCCGTTATATTGCGATGATCAGCGACGGCATGGGCACAGGAGGCCGTGCCGCAGTGGATGGCGCGATGGCTTCGGGGATCATGTCCACCCTCATCAAAGCGGGGGTTGGGTTCGACTGCGCGCTCAAAATTGCCAATTCGGCATTAATGGTCAAGTCGGGCGAGGAGACGCTCTCGACGCTCGACGTAGCCGCTATCAATCTGTTTGACGGCGCAGTGGAATTTATGAAAGCCGGGGCCCCGGTAAGTTTTCTCCGCAGAAAGGGGGAGGTGCAGCGTTTGGATGCGGTTTCCTTACCGGTTGGCATTTTGGAAGAAGCGATTTTTTCGCGGGTATCTACGAAAGCAGAGGATGGTGATTTTATTGTGATGTTTTCGGATGGCGTCATTGCGTCCGGCGAGGGCTGGGTCGCGCAGACCCTTGAGGACTGGACAGACGGCGATCCGACGGAACTGGCAGAATTGCTGGTAGAAAAAGCGGTGAAAAACCGCAGCGACGGCCATGATGATGATATCACGGCCGTGGTATTAAAACTCACGATTCCGAAATTGGAAGCAGTATAAAACGCCCTTAGGCATACTGCGGCCCTTTTTGGGGAGCCTATGTTTAAAAAGGTCAGAACAGAATCAAAAAAAGAAACCGGCCAGTCACAACGACAGGACGGTTTTCTTGGCGTGCACAAACGTCACAGGGATGCAAGGGCAAGCCAGATCCCAACCGGGATGGCGGTGCCGAGCATCAAAACAGCGCAGCCAATGGCCACAATCCGCACCCACAGGCGGGTATGGCTTTTGGGGGTTTGGGGATGTTTTTTGGTTTTGCGGGACATGCTCTAGGTACCTCCTGAACATCAAGTACCCCTATTGTATCGCAAGGCCCCTGCAAAGACAAGGGGAAAAAAGCAAAGATTTTGTAAAAGATATCTTAAAATCCGGGTAAACTTGACAGATTTGGTTGACACCGGTATTATTTTCGCCTAAAATGAATGGTTGAAGGTTGCTTTACATCAGGAAAGACCCGATATATGAAAATGAGGTGGATTATGGCAGGAAGAAACAATCCAAACGGCCGCGGCAACGGTCCGCGCCGCAATGACAATTATGATGACCGCTACCATTATGTAGACCGGGAGGTATACAGCTCCAGCAGGCGCCGCTCTTCCCCGGCTCCCTCCCGGGGCAGCGGGAATTACCGCCCTCCCAAGAAAAAGGGCAGCGGGGTCAAAAAAGCGATCATTATTATTGTGTGCGTGGTCCTCGCTTTTGTTTTAGCGGTTGTGGGGTTTGGGGCGATCATGCTCAGCCGGTTCCCGCGGGAAGAGGTGAAAACCGACCAATATGTGCAGCAGCCAGTGGATGCGCCGGATTGGGAGGTTCTCGAGCTGGAAGGCACCATGAATATCCTGCTCATTGGCGCGGACAAAAACGAAAACGGAACCAATGGGCGTTCGGATTCCATGATGCTGATTTCCCTGGATCATAACCATAAAACCATCAAGATGGTATCGTTTTTGCGCGATTTGTATGTGGAAATCCCGACGCACGGCAAGGACAAGCTCAATGTTGCCTACACGCTGGGCGGGGCCGGGATGGTCATGCAGACGCTGGAGAATAATTTCCGTATCAACATTGACAAATATATTCAGACAGATTTTGAAAAGTTTGCGGATATGGTTGACCTTTTGGGCGGCATTGATTTGGAGATGACACAGGAAGAAGCCGATTATATGAACCAGATCAAGGGCAGTGATTTGAAAGCCGGATACAACCATCTGCGCGGGACATTGGCGTTATACTATTCGCGGATGCGCTATCTGGACAGCGACTTCGGGCGTACCGGGCGCCAGCGGCAGGTGATCCTTGCGATGCTCGAAAAGGTGAAAAAGAAGAACGTGTTTGAACAGGCTTCGTTTGTGTGGGAGGTTGCCCAGTATTTCAAAACCAACCTGAGCAATTCCGAATTGCTGGGTCTGGCAAGCAAGGCTGCGGATATCGCAGGGTATGAAAGCGATACGCTCTATGTACCGTATAAAGACACCTACCGCGATGAACGCCTGAGTGCGGGCGAGGTTCTGGTTCCGGACCTTGAGGCCAATGCCCGTAAGCTGCGCGACTTTTTGTACCCGGATCATAATACCCCGTAAAAAATAATACAATTTGTAATATTAGAGCGAAAATAAACGAAAAGGAATGAGGAGAATGGGACAAAAACCCTTTTATATTACCACACCGATTTATTACCCGTCCGGCAAAGCGCACATCGGGCATAGCTATTGTACGCTGGGCAGCGACGCGATTGCGCGTTACAAACGGATGCAGGGGTATGACGTCATGTTCCTGACCGGTACCGACGAGCATGGTCAGAAAATTGAACTCAAAGCGGCAGAGGCTGGGATCACGCCAAAAGAATATGTGGACAAGATTGTGGCAGGCTTTCAGGAGCTTTGGAAGCTGCTTGATATCTCGCATGACCGCTTTATCCGTACAACCGACGATTACCATGTCAAAGCAGTACAGAAAATTTTCCGGGACCTGTACGACAAAGGGGAAATTTACAAAGGCGCTTACAAGGGCTGGTACTGTACCCCCTGCGAATCCTTCTGGACCGAAACCCAGTTAAAAGACCACAAATGCCCGGACTGCGGGCGGGAGGTCAAATGGGCGGAGGAAGAAGCGTACTTTTTCCGGCTGTCGGCGTATGCGGACCGTCTGTTAAAGCACTATGAGGAACATCCCCAGTTCATCCAGCCGGAGAGCCGCAAAAATGAAATGATTAATTTTATCAAAAACGGCCTGGATGATTTGTGCGTATCGCGCACCAGCTTTACGTGGGGCATCCCGGTAGACTTTGACCAAAAACACGTAGTTTATGTCTGGCTCGACGCACTGACGAATTATATTACCGCCATGGGGTATGGGTCGGAAAACGATGCGGATTATCAAAAATATTGGCCCGCTGACGTCCATTTTGTAGGCAAGGAAATCGTGCGGTTCCATACGGTGATCTGGCCTGCCATGCTCATGGCGCTTGGCCTGCCGCTGCCCAAACAGGTGTATGGGCATGGATGGCTTTTGTTTGGCGACGGCACGAAAATGTCAAAATCCAAGGGCAATGTCGTAGACCCAGTGATCCTGTGCGAGCGGTACGGGGTGGATGCGATCCGTTATTTCCTGCTGCGCGAAATCCCCTTTGGGGCAGACGGCAACTTCACCAATGAAGCCCTGATTGGGCGGATCAATTCCGACCTTGCCAATGACCTTGGCAATTTGCTGTCCCGTACCACTGCTATGGCACAGAAATACTTTGATGGCAGAATCCCGCCGAAACGGGAAACAGAACCAGTGGACCAAGAGCTGATTGGGATGGCGACGTCGCTGCGGGCGGCTTGTGACGGTCATGTGGAAACGTACCAGTTTTCTAACGCGCTTGCTGATATCTGGAAAGTCATCGCGCGCGCCAACAAATACATTGATGAAACCCAGCCATGGGTACTGGGCAAGGACGATTCCAAACAGGAACGTTTGGCGACTGTGCTTTATCATCTCTGCGAAACCCTGCGGATCATTTCCATCCTGCTTACCCCCTTTCTGCCGAATACGGCTCCGAAAATCCAGCAACAGCTTGGGGTATCGGGCAAGGCGGTCACGTATGCCACAGCCGACGTATGGGGCACGCTCCCGGTGGATGCAGTGATTACCAAGGGCGAAACCTTATTCCCGCGTATCGACGTGGAAAAGGAGATTGCCGAGCTGATCGCAATTCTTGGGGATACCAGCCAAAAGGACGAGCCGAAAGCCGCCAAACCGGAAGGCGTTGTGGCCATGGAGCAAATCGGCATTGACGAGTTTGCGAAGGTGGAACTGCGGGTTGCAAAGGTGCTGACCTGTGAGCCGGTCAAAAAGGCGAAAAAGCTATTGCGCCTGACCTTGGATGACGGCACAGGAGAACGTACTGTAGTATCGGGCATTGCGAAATTCTATACCCCGGATGACCTCATTGGCAAACATATCATTCTGGTGGCAAACCTCAAGCCGGCTGTTTTGTGCGGGGTGGAGAGCCATGGGATGATCCTTGCAGCGGACTGCCCGGACGGTGACATTAAGGTTCTGTTTGTCGATGGGATTCCGGCGGGAAGCCCGATCCACTGACGGGAAAAGGAGGGCCTGTTTTGCCGAATATTTTTGATTCCCACGCCCATTATGACGACCCGGTCTTTGACCCTGACCGTGAGGAACTGTTAAAACGTCTTTTTGCAGAATGTGTGTGCCATGTTGTGAATATCGGTGCAGATCTTGATACCTCACGGGCATCCATCCGTCTGGCACACCAGTACCCGCAGATCCATGCCACAGTTGGGATTCATCCGGGCAGTGTCAAGGATGCGCCGCCGGACGCGCTCATGCAGCTCAAAGCCTTGCTGACGGAGGAAAAGGTGGTAGCGGTCGGGGAAATCGGGCTGGACTATTATTATGAGGACAATGCCCCCAGAGAGGTACAAAAGGAATATTTCCGCGCCCAGCTTGCCCTTGCCAAAGAATACGATTTGCCGGTGGTGGTGCATGACCGCGACGCCCATGCAGATACCATGCAGTTATTGCGCGAATACCGTCCCAAAGGGGTGGTGCATTGCTTTTCCGGGAGCGTCGAGATGGCGCGGGAAGTGGTGTCGTTGGGGATGTATGTCGGGCTGGGCGGCGCTGTGACGTTTAAGAACGCACGCGTACCTGTGGAGGTTGCGGCGGCAGTGCCGCTTTCCTCGCTGCTCGTGGAAACAGACGCCCCTTATATGGCTCCCGTACCGTTCCGGGGGAAACGCTGTGATTCTTCCATGATCGCCTATACGGCGGAAAAAATCGCTTCTGCCCGCAGCATGGCAACCGGGATTGCCGTAACACCGGATGAGGTGTTATCCGCCGCGCGGGAAAATGCAGCCCAGCTATTTGGAATTGATCTGGAGGAGGGCCTGCTATGACCATTACCTATCGTTATGGGGACAACCTTTATGTCAATGTTACGAACCGCTGCCCGAATGCGTGCGAATTTTGCCTGCGTGCCACTGGGGACAAAGTTGGGGATTCCGGGAGCCTTTGGTTCAAGTACGAGCCGACCAAAGAGGAAATCTGGGACAGCATCCAGCAGCGTGACCTTACAGAATACCGCCAGCTGGTATTTTGCGGGTTTGGGGAGCCTGCGTGCCGGTTGGAGGAGGTACTCTGGGTTTGCCAGCAGGTACGTGCGGTAAGCCCGATCCCGATCCGCATTAATACCAACGGCTTGTCTGACCTGATTCACAAAAAGCCCACCGCCCCCTTATTTGCCGGGAATTTTGACATGGTTTCTGTGAGCCTCAACGCCCCCACACCGGAAAAATATGACGCGCTTTGCCATTCGGAATACGGCCTTGCGGCTTTACCAGCGGTGTTGAAATTTACCCATGAGGTGACGGCCTATGTGCCCTATGTGCGTATGACCGTAGTGGATACGATGCCGCCAAAGGATTTGGAAGAATGCCGGCGTTTGTGCGAGGAAACAGGCGCGAAATTTGAGGTACGCCATTACGAACCGGATTGGCAGGATTCCCCCAAAATTTAGAAACTATTTTCGTCTGCTGGGATGGCAGGCGTTTTTTTATGGAAAAAAGTAGGATGTTCCGGGTGTTTTGCGAATACGTTTAACAAGAGGAATGTTTGCAAAGGGGGCTGCCGGGATTGGCAAGGATTGGAAAACTGTTCCTGTTGGTATGCGTATTGTGGGGGCTGTCGGGCTGCCGGATGGTTTTGTATGGGGAAAGGGTCAGCCCAGAGGAGCTGGGGCTGTATGGCGAACTTGGGGTGCATGGCTCTACTTCCATGGTCAAGGTCACGCAGGCTCTGGGGGAGGGCTTTTGTGAGGAGTATCCGGGGGTGCGTCTTCAGGTCAGCGCGACCGGGTCTGGCGAGGCGGTGTATGCGGTGCGTACCGGCAGCGCCCTGATTGGGAATGTATCCCGTGCGCTCAGGGAGTCGGAGCATCCCGAACAGTTCGAACAGGTCACGCTTGCCATGGATGGCATTGTGATCGCCGTACATCCGGAAAACCCCATTTGTAACCTGAGTACCAAAGAGATTGCACAGATTTTTTCCGGGGAGATCACCAATTGGTCCCAGATCGGCGGCTATGACCGTCCGGTTACGGTACTGGGACGGGAAGCGGCATCCGGGACGCGGGATGCCTTTGAGGAGGCGTTTGGGCTTTCGGATGCCGCCTATGAAGCCGAGCTGACATCAAACGGGGAGATCATCACGCGGATCAGCAGTGACCGCTGTGCCATTGGCTACCTTTCCATGGATTCCCTTAATCCGTCTGTCAAAGGGATGCAGGTGGACGGTGTGGCGGCAACGGAGGAAACGATCCGCAATGGGCGTTACCGGGTCAAACGCCCCTTTTTACAGATCTGCCAGAAAGGGTCGGACAGCCGGTTTTTAAACGCATGGTTTGCTTATGTCCATTCGCCGCAGGGTCAGCAAAGGATTCGTCAGGCAGGCTTAGTTCCCGTAGGGGCAGAGGCAGGAGGGACGCTATGACACGCTTATGGAAAAAGCCGGGTATGCGCCCTTCCTGCAAACGGGCCGCTGCTATGGTGCTGGGGCTTTGCAGTATGGGGATGTTTTTCCTTCCGCAGATGACATTTGTGTTCCGGGATATCCGGTATGTTGCAAGCGGATGGGAGCTGGTGTTTGCCAAAGGGTTCTGGTTTGGGGATGCACAGGAAGGGAGCCTGATTGCGGTTCCATTGCTGCTGCGTCTGGCGGTGCTGGGCGGGATGCTTTGTGCAGCGGCAGGGACCGTTGGATTATGGTGTTGCAGGCCATCGTTTTCCGGCATCGCCTATCTCTTATCCGGGATCAGCCCACTGGTGTCGCTGGTTGCGGCGGCTTCGCTCCAGAGTACGGCGGCACAGCTGCACATCCATGAAATGTCGGTGGAATACCGGCTTCCGTTTATGTGTGTGCTGGCAGCAGGCGTTGTTTGTGCTGTGCTGGCATTGTGGACGCAGGGCGTGGAAGCCTTGGCACAGGCGGTTTTCCTGACGGCGTCTTGTGTATCCATCGGGGCGGTACTGCTTTTGACGGTTTATCTCTTTGCAGCGGGCGTCCCGGCGATTGCACAGATTGGTTTTTTCCGGTTTCTGTTTGGCACGCAATGGGATGCAGGGCAAGGGAAATTTGGGATTTTTCCGCTTTTGCTCGCTACCCTATCCGCAACGGCGGGAGCGGTTCTGGTGGGAGTACCGGTGGGGGTGCTGACTGCGGTATTCCTGCGGGAGATGGCCGGGGAACGGGTTGCCAAATGGATGCGTCCAGCCGTGGAGCTGCTGGCGGGGATTCCGTCGGTGGTGTACGGCTTTTTCGGGATGCTGGTGGTCGTCCCGGCGATCCGCGGGATGTTCGGGCAGGCGAGCATTGGCGACAGCTTACTGGCGGCGATTGTCATTCTTTCGATTATGGTGATCCCGACGATTGTGAATGTTACCGAACAGTCGCTTGGGGCAGTCCCAAAGGCGTGGAGGCAAGCGTCTTTGGGGCTGGGGGCGACCCCGGTGCAGACCGTTTTCCGCGTGACCATCCCGGCGGCAAGGCGGGGGATTTTATCGGGTGTGATTCTGGGGGTTGGACGCGCAGTTGGGGAAACCATGGCGGTCATCATGGTAGCGGGGAATGTGGCAGAATTTCCGCGGTTGCTGGGAAGTGTTCGCTTTCTTACCACAGGCATTGCCATGGAGATGTCATACGCTTCGGGCCTGCACCGGCAGGCGTTATTCTCGATTGGGCTGATTTTGTTTCTCTTTCTTATGGCGGTGAATCTATCGTTTACCATGCTGGCAAAAAGGGGGGCAGGACATGGCAGATAAAACGCTGTATCAAAAGAAAATACGCCTTGGGGATGGTTTGCTCAAAGGGAGCATTTATGCGGCCGCAGCCCTGACCTTTACCGTGCTGCTTGGGCTGATGGGATATCTGCTGGTGCGCGGGCTGCCGCACATATCATGGGGGTTTTTGAGCCATACCTATTCGGAAACTGACCCCCAGCAAAATGGCATTTTACCCATGCTGCTCAATACCCTGTATGTGGTTGGGATCACTGTGTTGATTGCGGGGCCTGTTGGGATTGCATCGGCGGTGTACCTGACGCAGTACGCCAAACAAGGACGGTTTGTGGCAATCGTGCGGTTTGCTGCCGAGGTGTTATCGGGGATTCCGTCGATCCTGTTCGGGCTGTTTGGCTATACGGTGTTTTGCCAGCTTTTGCGCCTCGGTACTTCTCTGTTAGCCGGGTGCCTGACCATGGCGCTGTGTGTGCTCCCCACGCTTATACGGACAACGGAAGAAGCGTTATTGTCTGTGCCGCGCCTGTATACACAAGGGGCTATGGCGCTTGGGGCAGGGAAACTGCGGGTCATTCTGGGGATTTTATTGCCAAATGCGATGCCGGGTATTCTGACGGCCTTGGTACTCACTATGGGCAGGATCGTGGGGGAATCGGCGGCGCTGTTGTTTACCGCAGGGATGTCGTATGGGATGCCCAGAGGGGTATTTTCCCATGCCATGGAGAGCGGGCGCACCTTAACCCTGCACCTGTACCAGACTGCCCGGGAAGCTGCAACGCCGGACGCTATGAACGTAGCATTCGGGACAGCGGCTGTATTATTGATCCTGATTTTTCTCCTCAACCGGATCGCATGGCTTTTGGGGAAAGTTTTGAAGAAAGGGGAATCGTGATGCTGCACAAACAGGAAGCAGGCAGGCAGGAAACGGTCAAAATCGGGATGCAGGGGGTGCATGTCTATTATGGGGCGTACCATGCGCTCAAAGGGGTGGAGGTAGCGGTGCCGGAAAAGCAGGTAATGGCGTGGATTGGGCCGTCGGGGTGCGGCAAATCGACGTGCCTGAAAACGATCAACCGCATGAATGACCTGGTTGCCGGTACAAGGGTCACAGGCACTGTGACGCTGGATGGGGAAGATGTCTACGACCCGCGCACAGATGTCACCGTTTTACGGCGGCGGGCGGGCATGGTGTTCCAGAAAGCGAACCCCTTCCCGATGTCGGTGTATGAGAATGTCGCATATGGCCCGAAAATCCATGGGGTACGAAGGCGTTCGCAGCTTGACGGGGTGGTGGAACAATCCCTGCGGGCGGCGGCGCTTTGGGAGGAGGTCAAAGGGCGGCTCAAAAAGCCGGCGCTGGGACTGTCAGGCGGGCAGCAGCAGCGGCTTTGCATTGCCCGTGCGCTGGCCGTACAGCCGGAGGTGCTTTTAATGGATGAACCCACTTCCGCCTTAGACCCGGTTTCCACGCTCAAAATTGAGGAACTCATGCACACGCTCCGCAAACAGTATACGGTCATTCTGGTGACGCACAATTTACAGCAGGCATTGCGGGTGGCGGATCAGACGGTTTTTTTTCTGAGCGGGGAAGTGGTTGAGTCCGGCAGCACCAAACGCCTCTTTGAAAGCCCGCGCGACGACCGGACAAAGCGGTATTTGAGCGGGCGGTTTGGGTAAGGGGGAAGAAGATATTGGACCGGTAAAATGCTTGCAATATTTTGTAAAACGCGGTACAATAATGGAAATATCGAACAAAATTCAGACCATCAAGGAACAAGGAGGGGACGGTATCCTAAGTCCCCAATGGAGGCAAAAGATGAAAGAATTATTATTAGGGAATCAGGCAGTCGCACGTGGCCTGTATGAAGCAGGGGTACGGGTGGTGTCGAGCTATCCGGGCACGCCCAGTACCGAGATTACGGAGGCTGCTGCCCAATATGAAGAAATGTTCTGTGAATGGGCGCCCAATGAAAAAGTCGCGGCAGAAGTTGCGGCAGGGGCGTCGTTTGGGGGGGCCAGATCGTTCTGCGCGATGAAGCACGTGGGGCTCAATGTCGCGGCAGACCCGGTGTTTACGATGTCGTACATAGGTGTGACCGGCGGTATGGTATTGGCGGTCGCGGATGATCCGGGGATGCATTCCTCACAAAACGAGCAGGATTCCCGCAATTACGCGATAGCGGCAAAGCTGCCCATGCTGGAGCCGTCGGATTCCGGGGAATGCTGCAGCTTTACAAAGCTCGCCTATGAGCTTTCTGAGGAGTTCGATACCCCGGTGATCCTGCGCCTGACAACCCGCATTGCCCATGCGTGCAGTATTGTGGAAACACAGGAGCGGGTGGAAGTGCCGCTCAAACCATACGAAAAGAACCCGGCAAAAAATGTGATGCTGCCTGCGTTTGCGCGTCCGCGGCATGCCTTTGTGGAGGAGCGGACCCGCAGGCTGACCCAATGGGCGGAAACCTGTTCCATAAACCGGATTGAGGATAACCACCAGAAAACCGGGGTGATTGTATCGGGAGCTGTGTACCAGTATGCCAAGGAAGCGCTGGGGGATACGGTATCGTATTTGAAGCTCGGGATGGTACATCCGCTGCCGGTGGAGCTGATCCGTAAATTTGCAGATATGGTAGACACCGTATACGTTATTGAGGAGCTGGACCCCGTCATTGAGCATCATTGCCGTAACATCGGGGTTTCGGTGATTGGCAAGGAAAAGTTCCCGATGTGCGGGGAATTTTCGCAGCAGCTCATTGCGAATGTATTCGGGATCAGGACAGCAGAAAGCAAACAGATCGAGGAAGAAATCCCAATGCGCCCACCGGTCATGTGTTGCGGATGCCCGCACCGTGGGATTTTCTATACCCTCAAAAAAGAGAAGGTGTTTGTCAGCGGGGACATTGGCTGCTATACGTTAGGGGCGTCGGCGCCCTTACAGGCCATGGATACCTGTGTGTGTATGGGCGGTTCGGTATCGGGGCTGCATGGCTATAACAAGGCGCGCGGGCCAGAGGCGGAAAAGAAATCCGTTGCCGTGATCGGAGATTCTACGTTTATCCATTCGGGGATTACGGGATTGATTGACATTGCCTATAACAAGAGCAATTCGGTTGTGATGATCCTCGATAATTCCATCACCGGCATGACCGGCCAGCAGGACAACCCCACCACCGGAAAGACCATCCGCGGGGACGTAACGACAGCAGTGAATCTGGAAGCCTTGTGTCATGCGGTTGGGATTGAGCGGGTGCGGGTGGTCAATCCGTACAACCTCAAAGAGATCCGTACCGCATTGCGCGAGGAGCTGGAAGCAGACGGGCCATCGGTGATTATCAGCCGCGGGCCATGCGCGCTGTTAAAGCACGTCAAACATAAGCCTTCGCTTGTAGTGGATCAAGAGCGGTGTGTCGGGTGTACCGCCTGTATGGGGATTGGCTGCCCAGCGATCCGTATGCGGGACGGCAAAGCGGAAATTGACGAAAACCAATGTGTGGGCTGTGATTTATGTGTGGATTTGTGCGGGGTAAAAGCAATTGGGAAACCGGAGGTGCAGGCATGACAAGGACTGGGAAAAACATTATGATCGTAGGCGTCGGCGGACAGGGGACGCTGTTAGCCAGCCGGATTCTGGGCGGTGCGATGCTGGAAAAAGGGTATGATGTAAAGCTCTCGGAAGTGCATGGCATGAGCCAGCGGGGCGGCTCGGTTGTAACGTATGTCCGGTATGGGGACTGCGTACATTCCCCGGTGATCCAGAAGGGCGAAGCGGATATTATTTTAGCGTTTGAGGAACTCGAAGCTGCACGGGCACTGCCGTGCTTGAAACCGGATGGGTTGCTGGTTGTGAATACCCGGCAAATTGATCCCATGCCAGTCATTACGGGGAAGGCACAGTACCCGGACGGGCTGATTGGAAAAATCGAGGGCAAAGGGGTACAGGTGCTGGCAGTCGATGCCTTGACCTTAGCCCAACAGGCCGGAAACTCAAAAGCAGTGAATGTGGTATTGATCGGGGCATTAGCCAAGCATCTCGGGTTAGAACAGCAGTTTTGGCTCGATATTATCGGGAAAACCGTACCGCCAAAATTTGTATCACTCAATCAAAAAGCGTTTGCATTAGGATATCAGGCATAACAGGAAAAGCAGGAAAGCCAGGATTTGGTTTTCCTGTTTTGCTTTGTATGCCGTCCATAGTAAGAAACGGATGTTAAGTTTTTCTTTATAGCTCTTTCTTCTTTCCTTCCTCTTCTTCTCTCTTTCTTCTTTTTCTTTTCTTTTTATTACAAGGAGGATTTTCTTACTA
>CATJNB010000124.1 GCA_949741605.1 uncultured Eubacteriales bacterium
AGCCCGATTGCCAGGCCGAATTCAACCGCCGTCACGCCAATCACAAAATAATCCCGTATGTCCTTATTGAACCGCCCGATGATATAACCGGCTACCGCCGCCACAATCGGGAAAAAGACTAACAAGATTAATAATACGTTGGTTTCCAAGAATCATCACCTCCTTCTGTTAGAATAGTCCACCTGCGATGGTTTCAAATACGCGGATGAACGGGGTCGGATATACGCCAATGATGATCGACACTGCGGACAAGGCGATCATCGGGATCGTCATGAGCATATTTGGATCTTTTACATCTTTGTTCAGCGTTTTGACATCGAGGTCTTTGCGCGGGAAGTATGCTTTGATGATAATAATTACCAAATACAAAGTGGTCAGCAGCGCCGATACGATCAGCGCACCGATCCCCGCATAGGCCAACGGGTTGCCGCTTTCGACTGCCGCACTCGCAATGTGCCACTTACTGGAGAAGCCCATGAGCGGCGGCAGGCCAATAAGCCCGAGCGAGCAGACCGTAAAGCAGATCATCGTGATCGGCATGGAGCGTCCGAACCCTTCGACCTCCCCGACATATTCGCGCCCCGTCTTGTAGATGATCGCGCCAGCAACAAAGAACAGGGTGATCTTGAGAACCGAGTGGAACAGCATGTGGGTCAGGCCGCCGACCATACCGGCCGGGGTCATGAGCGAGAGGCTAAAGAGCATATAGGACAGGTTACTGACCGTCGAATATGCCAGCCGCCTCTTGATGTGCTTGGTACGCAAGGCCATCGACGAACCGAACACAATCGTGATAATCGTTGCAACCATCACGACGGTCTGTGCCCAGCTGCCGCGCAGGAAATCCGCGCCAAAGCTATAATAGATCACACGGGTGATCGCAAAGATACCAGCGTTTACAACCGCCACGGCATGCAGCAAAGCAGATACCGGGGTCGGGGCAACGCCCGCGCTTGGCAGCCACGAATAAAACGGGAAGATGGCCGCCTTGACGCCAAAGCCGAAAAAGGCAAGGATAAAGCCAGCTAATAAGAGATGTTCCATACCGCCGACCTTGGCCATATCGAGGATTCCGCCATACACGAAATCCAGCGATACGCCGTAGTTCATCAGCAGCATGATCGCTACAAAGCCAAACGATGCACCGGTAATCGAAAAAATGACGTATTTTTTCCCGGCAGCACAGGCTTTCTGATCCATGGAGTGCATGACCAGCGGCAGGGTTGCCATGGTCAGAAGCTCATAGAACAGGTACATGGTAATCAGGTTTGCAGAGAACGCGATCCCCATGACCACGCCCATCGACATGGTAAAGAACGAAAAGAATTTATTTTCTTTCCCTTCATGCTTCATGTATTCAAACGAATAGAAGGTTGCTACGACCCAAAGGATCGAAACGATCATTCCGAATATTGTCGACATCCCGTCTACTTTCAGCGTTATGCTGATCGTATCGGTAAACTGCACCAAAGTAAACTTCTGGTCCGGTACGGTAAAAATAAAGATCAGGGACAGGATCATATCTAAAATGATGACCCCGGCAACATACACTTCCCGTACAATCCGTTTCTTTGGTTTTGCAATCAGCATTGCCAGCCCGGCGACAATCGGAAGGATAATTGGGATACATAACAGAAAAGACATAGGAATGGTTTCCCCCCCTCATTTCAGAAATTTCATGGGCTACATCAGAGCCCCGCAAATATTCTCGATTGCAAGGACCAGGCCATTCGGGAACATACCCAGACCAATTACGGCGGTCGATAAAATAATCAGCGGCACCGTCATCAGGACACTTGGCTCTTTCTTTTTGAGTTTCGGGTAATCGAAATCTTTGCCCGGGAAGAAAGCGTCCTTAATGACCGGCAAGAGATAACCGGCGGTGAGCAGCGCACTGACCATTAAGGTTGCCGCGCCCACATAACCGAGCGCCCCAAAATCCGGGGTGATCGCGCCGGTTGCCAAGAACCATTTGCTGAAAAATCCGCTTGCAGGAGGAATACCAATCAGCGACAGGGAAGCAAACGTAAAGCACCACATGACAATGGGCATCTGCTTGCCGATCCCCCGCAGCTCATCCACACGGGTTTTGTGGGTCATATAGATGATCGAGCCTGCGCTCAGGAACAGGATATTCTTGGCAATCGCATGGAATACAATCTGTAAGAGCGCACCCAAAAACCCGGTTGGGGTCATCAGGAACAGTCCAAACAGCACATACGACACCTGGCTGACGGACGAATATGCCAGCCGCTTTTTGAGCAGCTTTTCCTTGTACGCCAGCATCGAACCGATAAAGACCGTACACATGGCAAGGATCATCAGCGTGTACTGCACCCATGTGCCGCGCAGCAGATCCACCCCTACCATATAATAGGTAATACGGATGATCGCCAGCACGCCGCCCTTGGTAATCAAACCGGAAAGGACAGCCGAAGCCGGGGCCGGGGCAACCGGGTGCGCGGTTGGGAGCCATGCCTGCAAGGGAAGCATACCAGCTTTACACCCAAAGCCGATCATCATGACAAAGTACGCTGCCAAAACTGCCCCTTCGTTGCCGGCCACCTTCGTGGGATCGAGGATGCCGCCAGCAGCAAAGGTGATATCGGGGCCGCAGAAGCTGTGCAGGAAGAAGAACCCGATGAGTGCAAGCCCCGCGCCAAATACAGAGAACCCGAGATATTTCAGGCCAGCCATAATGGCTTCGCGGGTGCGGGAATGGATGACCAGCGGAACCGTAATAAAGGTCATCAGCTCGTAGAACATATAAAGGGTCATCATGTTAGCCGTATAGGACAAGCCCATCATGATGCCAAAGGTCATGGTATACACTGCCAGATACCGTTCTTCGGCGCCTTCGTGCTGGATGTACTCATACGCATAGAACGTTACCAGTGCCCAGATCGACGCGATCAGGCAGGAGAAAAACCGCGATATCCCATCCATCTGGAACTTAATCGCCAGATTATCTGTAATTGTCCAGACGGTCAGGCTCGTATCGGGCAGGAACGCAAATCCATATACCATCAGCGCGTTTATCACAACAATGACTGATACATAAATCCGCCGGGTTTTGCTATTGTGTATCCAGAAAACCGGGATCCCCGCAAGGATCGGGAATAAAATCGGGATTAGTAACAGGATACCCACCGTCAAATCACCTCACTATTTCTCATATTAAATCCACACGCATCACAGCACACTGATCCCCTGCTCAATGATGTTCATCAAAGGCTGGTAGAAGATGCCAAGCGCGAAATTGCTTGCAAGGAAAATCACCATCGAAACCACAAAGCTTACGGTAATGCGTGGTTTCTCGTGGACTTCTTCGTGTTCGTCCTCGTGATCTTCCACATTGGCCAGTTCCTCAGCATGACCATGGGCATCGCCGCCGTGGGCGTCGTGAGCACCATGGGCATCGCCGTGGTCGTGGCCATGAGAGGCTTCTTGACTTTTCTTTGGGGTCCACATATTAATAATGGCGGGTAAATAATACAAAGCATTGAGCACGGTACTAATCGCCAGCGCCGTGAGTACCACGCCCAGCCGGAACCAGTCCCCCTGGATGGCGCCGGTGGAAAAGTAGAGCTTGGAGGGGAAGCCCGCCATCAGCGGGATACCGATCATGGACAAGCCCCCCACGGTAAAGGCAATGCCGGCCAGCGGATTTTTGAGTGCCGAACCGCGCAATTTCTTAAAGTCGTAATTGTGCCCGGAGGCATCGACCAGCGCGCCTGCCGAACAGAACAGCATCGGTTTGGTAAAGGCGTGCGAGAGGATGTGGAAACACGCTGCCATAATGCCGACCGTCGAACCAAGGCCGATCCCCATGAAAATGTAACCAATCTGGGCAACGGAAGAATATGCGATCATGCGTTTGATATGGCGTTCCTTGAGCGCCCGGACCGAACCCATAATCATGCCGACCACGCCAAAGACTAAGAGGACATTTGTAATTTGCAGCTCCGCCATGACTTCCGGGGTAACGACGCGGTAAATCACTTTAATTAAGAGGATAATATAGCCTTTGAGGACAAGGCCGGACAAAATCGCACTCGAGGAGGTAGTCGCAGAACCATGCGCCCCCGGCAGCCACGAATGGAACGGATACAAGGCGCTCTTGATCGCAACACCCAGAGAGATCAGGCCGATAATGACCGTCAGCGGGATGGCGTACTGTCCGGAAGTGACAAGGTCGCCGATGGAATCCTTGAGCGGTACCATCAGGAGGTGCCCGGTGATGCCGTAGAGCATCGAGATCCCCATGAGGAACAAACCGGAACCGAGCAAACTCATAATCAGGTAGCGGATGGTTGCAACGATCGTTTCGCCGGAGTCCTTGGACATAACAATCGCACAAGCAGCAATTGTATTGATTTCAATAAAGACGTAGCCGGTGAACATATCATTAGTATAGATGAGCGCGAGCAGCGAGCAAAGCAACAGGTTAATCATGAGGAAATAGAGGTTCTGCTTGCCCTTGCGTACATCATGGTAAATATCCTTCAGGCCGCCGAGGATTGACATCCCCATCACCAGACAGAAGCAAAGTGCCATGATGGCTTCCATGGGGCCAAAACGGATCTCATTGCCGAACGGCGCCGGGAAGTGGCCCATCATATAGGTGACTGTTTTGCCGCCGTCCACCATGAGCTGGCACAAAACGGCGACATTCATACCGCCCACTGCCGCAATAATTCCCATATTGATTTTCTGGGCAATCCAGCCATTGCGGATAAACGGCATTACGACACCGCCGACCATGGTCAGGATAATACAGAAAAAGGGAAAGTTATAAATAAAGTTATGTGCTTCGTGCATTACTTGCTAACCTCCTTTTTCGCCAGAAGGAGGATTTCATCCAGATTCAGGGTATGGTATTTTTTGTAAAGGCGCTGGGTCAGAGCGAGCGAAAACGCCGTAACACTGACCGAAACCACAATGCCCGTAAGCACAAGGCCCGCCGGGATGGGGTTAATGTATACGCCGTCCTCGGGCACCGTGGTGCCAATGAGCAGCGGCGCGACCCTCCCATGGATGAATCCGCGCGATGCAAGAAAGAGATAGATCGCCGTATCCATGATGTTCAGGCCGACAATTTTTTTAATCAGGTTGCTGTGCAAAAGCAGGCTGATAAAGCCGATCCCGAACAGGATGACCGCGGTGATTTCATAATAATGGTTCATAATAAAATTTCCCATTTTTAAATCTCTCCTTTCGAGAATAGCGCGTAGAACCCGAACATGGTACAGGCCACGATCATGCCTACACAGATATTCAGCGGAAGAATGATCCCCGCGCTTAAAATCATCCCCGGGGTACCGGGACCGATGATGCTGTACAGATGGTTCGCACCCGTAAAGAACGAGTAGGTTTTCAGCCCCGCGTACACAAGCAGAGGCCCGCTGGTGAACGCCGTAAAGACTTTGAAGTTGAAAAACTTACGCAGCTTGGTAAACCCAAACGAATTGGCATACAAAATCAGCCCCGCACCCAGAATGGCGCCGCCGGAGAAGCCGCCGCCCGGTGAGATATGCCCGTTTAAGATGACGTAAATTCCAAACAGGAAAATAAACGGGATCATAATAAACGCGACCGTTTTCAGGGCGACATTCGGCTTTTGCTCCTGGATACGCTGTTCTTCAAGGATACGCAAATCTTCCTCGTCGTTGACATACTCCTTATCTTTCCGCAAAAGAAGCACCACGCTCATAATCGCAATAAAGAGTACGGTGGATTCCCCGAGGGTATCAAACGCACGGTAGTCAAGGATCATCCCGGCAACGATGTTGGTCGCACCGGTCTCCGTGACGCCGTCCATGATATATTTCTCAGCGACTTCGTTATTCGTAGGCACATCGACCGCGCCATACGGGGGCATCTCGCTGACGGTATAGAGCATCAGCGCGATAAACAGGCAGCAGATCACAACGGATGCTGCCAGATAAAATTTTCTAAACCGGCGGATACGCCCCACTGCGGTACCGTCGATCATTTTTTCCGGCTGCGCGACACGTTTGCGCCCGTCGGGGAATTCGTCACGCCGCAGTACCGAATCCTCGGGGGTGGAGTCGCCGTTTACCCAGCGGGCAAACTTTTCCCAAGGTTTCTGCGGTCTATTGGTAGAATTATTCATTGTCTCTCCTCTTCACGTTCAGGGCTTTCTCTTCGAGGATGTTCTTATCTCCCCAACGCAGAGCCCCGACTTTCTTCAGTGTCACAAAGAACAGGATACTCGTAACGCCTGCACCGACAGCTGCTTCGGTACCGGCAAGGTCCGGCGACTCCAGCAGGACCCAGATAATGGACATTACCACACTGTATGACATAAAGATCAAAACTGTTGTCAATAACCGTTTCGAGACGGTGGCGGCAATCGCACAAACAATCAGGAATATCAGCAAAATCCATTCTAAGATAATCATTTGTCCAAATCCTCCACTTCAAATTGCTCGAGGTCTTCCTCGGCGTGCGCGGAGAGCTCCGCCCGGGCAATCAGGTGTGCCGAGAGGGGGCTGGCGGCCCAGAAAAACGCGATAATCAAAATAATCTTGAGCGTGGCAAAGGTAAAGCCCGTCAGGATCATCACGCCAATCAGGCACAATAAAAGGCCCATGGTATCGCTCTGCGCGGCAATGTGCATCCGGTTAAGCACATACCGGAACCGGAATACCCCAAAGGTTGCGATCCCAAACACCAGGATCCCCGCCACGATAAATATGGCGGCGATAATAAAACGTACCATCATTCTTTTGGCGCCTCCTCTGTTTCCTCGCCGCTGCGGTCAACAATTGTGAGCTTTTGCAGCTTGGTTTTTTTGATTTTCTCGATTTTGCGCTCCCGGGCCACGCGTTCGCGTAAAACGATGATTTTCGCCAGCACCACGACCGCAAGGAAGCTGAGCATCGCATAAATCAGGCCGACGTCCACTAAAAACTGTTCTTCCAGAAACGCCGCTAAGATACACACAAACACAATCGACTTGGTGCCGATCATATTGGCAGCCATGATACGGTCGGTAAAACGCGGCCCGAGGATCGCGCGCAGCAGGCAGAAAAAGATAATCACCGCAAGCCCGATCATGCAGCAGATAAAAAAGATATGGGAATATGAAGTTTGTTCAAACATTATTTTCTTCCCTCCATCTTACGCAGCTGGTGAACAAAGGTCGATTCATCCAGCCCTTCTGCCATGTCGGCGTTCATCGCATGGATACAGAACAGGTCATCCTCGGTGGAAACAATGATCGTACCCGGGGTAATCGTGATCGAGTTTGCAAGGATGGTTTTGGCAACCGAGCCTTTTAGATCCGTGGTAAAATAGGCAAGCTTTGGCTCGAGCTTTGTTTTGGGGTTTAAAACCAGCTTTAAGACCCCGATGTTGGCCTTGACGATCTCCCAAAGGAGGATCACTAAGTATTTGAGGATCAGCCCGCTGTTTTTGAGGATTTTCAGGTCATAACGCGGCGAGTAGCCCATGACCTTCCACACAAACAAATATAAGGCCGCGGAAATCCCCAGACCAAACAGGACAATTTCCAAGGTGAAATTGGCATTAAACACAATCCACACCCAAAAAAATAAAACAAAAAACATGCAATCACCTCTACATTTTCAACAAAAGTTGCGGCCAAACCCCCAAAGGGGCCCCGGCGCCGCACGCACGCTCAGACTTCCCAAAAGCGCGTTTTTCACAAAGGGCTAATGGACGGTCTGGGTAGTAGGTTCGCCATGTCCGGAGCCGCCACCTGCGGCGGTACCAATGGGGGCTGATACCAATGTCAGAATCCCCGCAATCGCAGCGAACGCAACGATAACACTTGCAATGTTCAGGAAAATCCTCATCTCATACCTCCTGACGATGGACTCCGTTTTTTTTGGAGCCCACCCGAATTATTTTGTAACATTACCCGGTTATACTCCCATATACTGGAATACTGTGTGGGAATGATTTCTAAAATCTGCAATTCCCGCCTGTTTTTTTTATGAAAATTATAACATTGGGTAATTTTGTATATTCTATTAAATTATGAAGGATCGTTCACAAAAAGTCAATAGTTAAATCCATTCTTTTTTGACTTTGCAAGAATTTGTACATTTCCTTTCGAATCCGGGCGGAAATTTGTATATTTTTTAACAATCCCCCTTTCCCACGAGCATCCATCCCACAAAAGGAGCGCAAGGCTCTTGATAATCTTCTTGATTTGTGGTATAATAGATGCCAAAAATTTATTTGGAGTGATTTTTTTCGATTATGGACAGTACACCGCTTATTATCATCATGGTGATCCTTGTGGCAATGTCTGCCTTTTTCTCGGCCACGGAAACCGCTTTTTCCAGCTGCAACCGTATCCGCCTGAAAAACATGGCAAACGGCGGCAAAAAAACCGCCAAGCTCGCTTTGCACCTGTGTGAAAACTATGATACCGTCCTCTCGACCATCCTCGTTGGCAACAACATCGTCAATATCGCGTGTACCTCGATCTCTACGGTCGTCTTTACCTCGTATCTGGGCGATGCCGGCGTCACCATTTCCACCATTGTCATGACCGTCGTTGTGCTGATTTTCGGCGAAATTTCCCCCAAAAGCATTGCCAAGGAAAAAGCCGAAAGCTTTGCGATTGTGTCCGCGCCGGTTTTGCAGCTGTTTGTGTGGGTGCTGACCCCGGTGAATTTCCTCTTTAAACTCTGGAAAATGCTGCTGACCAAGGTGTTCCACCTGCACCGCAACGACACCTTTACCGAAGAAGAGCTGATTACCATTGTAGATGAAGTCCAAAGCGACGGCGTATTCGACCAGCACGAAGGCGAGCTGATCCGCTCCGCCATTGAGTTCAATGACCTCGATGTGGAAGATATCCTCGTCCCGAGGGTCGATGTGATCGCGGTGGAAAAGAATGACTCCATCGAGAAAATTTCCGGCACCTTCCGCGAACACGGCTATTCCCGCATGCCCGTATATGAGGATGATATCGACCACATTATCGGTTTGATCCATGAAAAAGATTTCATCCGCTGTGTCAGCGACGGCGCAACTGATATCTCCGGCATCATCAAAACCGCTACGATTGTCACCAAAGGAATGAAAATTTCCAAACTCCTGCGCCTGCTGCAATATAATAAAACCCATTTGGCCATAGTGGTCGATGAATTTGGCGGGACGGTCGGCATCGTTACGCTCGAAGATATCCTGGAAGAACTGGTCGGAGAAATCTGGGACGAATATGACGAAGTAACCGAAGAATTTGTCAAAAACTCCGATGGCTCCTACCTCATCAGCTGCAACGCCAATCTCGATAAAATGCTGGAGCTGTTCCACATTGAACAGGAATACGAAAGCGCGACAGTCAATGGCTGGGTCATGGAGGAGCTGGGCAAAATCCCCGAAGCTGGCGATACCTTCTCCTGCCATAACCTCGCAGTCTCCGTCACCAAAGCCGAGTTCCGGCGCGCCATTGAAATCCACGTAATTCCCCAACAGGAACCTGCCCCGGCGGAATCCTAACACAAAAAACCTCCATCCTGATCTCTATGGATGGAGGTTTTTTATATGGATACCGATTAATCGCGGTCCTGTTCGTACTTCACAATATTCCCATTGGCCGCATTAATCTCATACTTATATTCGATATTGTTTTGGTAAAACTCGACTTCATAGACCCGGATCCCATTATCGATGTCCATTTCCGTCTTCATTCCCCACACGTTGTTGGCTGACAGCCCGGCATGGCTTAAAGCGATCTGCTGGGCCCGGGAAACTCCGATATCCCCCGTTGCGGCATTGTTATTGCCTGCGTTCCCGCCGCCGACGTTGTGCTGATCCTTCGAATAGCTCAGGACTGCGCCTGTGGCTGCGTTGATCTCATAGTCATACTCCGTAGTCCCAACATAAAACTCCAGTTCGTATTTGACAATGCCGTGATCCATATCGGTTTCGGTCTTGATAAAGGTTGCATTGCTTACATTTGCATGCTTTAACGCAATCTGTTTGGCCTGCTCCAAGCTGATTTGGCCATTAGGATTCGTTGTTTGCTGCTGCCCCTGCACCGCAGTGGCCTGACTGCCGGCTGCCGGTGGTGCGGACGATACGCTCGGAGGGGGAACAACTTCCGAGTTGATCACCGACTGGTTGCCCTGTGGTACATCCCCCACCTGCGGCACGCTCGTGCCTCCTGTGTACGAATTTAACTGGTTTTGTAATTGGTCAATCTGATCCTGTAACTGCTGTTGCGAACCGTCTGTTCCGCATCCCGCTGCCACTGCCATGCACCCGCATCCCAGCAGCAACGCTATCAGCCATTTTTTCATCTTTGTTACCCCACTTTCCTTATTTTAATATTATGATTTTCTGCTCTTTATTTTAACCATTTTTTTGCAAAATTTCAAGACTTTTTCCTCTCCTGAGAAATTCTCTTGCAAAACCCCCTATCCTCCCTGTGAATTTTATGGTAAAATATATAAATATCCCCAATTTTTGTATCATCCAAATCTATCCTTCCGCTACGAAAGAGGCACCATCATGACTCAACTGTTTGAACCCGAAAAATCTGGATTTACCCTGCGCGATCCCCAAACCCTGCAAACCTTTTCGCTGTCCTACCATGACCACGGCTGGGACCCGGAACGCGATATCCAATATGACGTCCCCATCCCATGCTTTTCCTCCCCGGACCTGAAACTGTTTGCTGACATCGTCTTTTACGGCGATGACCGCGCCCCGCTTGCCCTTGTGCTGCTCGACTATCCCTTAGAGGACGATGCCCTGCTGCGCCGGATCGCGGATGTTTACGGCAACAGCTGCAAACGTCTGTCTGGCCAGCGTCCTATTCTTTATTTCGTCACCGGGCTGCAATGCAAATCCGTTTGCAGCCTGCTCGGTGAGGTCCAGAGCGCCCACCGCATCCTCTCAAAAACCGACCTGGAAGAAATCACCGCCAGTTACGCCATTCAGGAGGTCATCACCTTCCAGACCCTCCTCAACGATAAAGAGGCTGCCAATGGTTTTTTTGCTGAACATATTGATGTGCGCGAAAAAATCCAGTCCACCATCACCGATACCCTGACCCGTGCCAGTAAAATGGGGTTCCGCAATTACTTGCACCATTATGTGTACTCGTCCCGGGAGGACGGCAAAAAACTTCCCAAACAGCTGCTCCTGCTCTCCTCCATGGGGGCAAAGGAATATCATAAGCAGTGTTTGGAGGATGCGATTGCGATTGCGAAATTCCTTGGCCCGAAAAGCTTTTCCCTGATCCGCGAGGCTGTCTGCAACAATGATTTGGACGGGCATCAAATCACCGATATCTATGAAAAAAAGCGTCTGGAGTGGGCGTATGCGTATTACGGCTGGGATATGAAACAAGATATCCGGCGTTTGGTGGAGGTGCCGTGTTATCTGGACCCCAACATCCAGCTGCTTGCTGACTATGTGTTTTTTAACCGCGCCGGAGAACCGCTGCTCGTCGTGCTGCGGGATTCGCTCCATTTGAGCATGGAAAAGGCATTTACGGTATGCGAATTTTATGCCCGCAGTTTTAAACAATCCACGGGAGTCTGGCCGATGGTACTGTTCTGCAACCAATCGGAAAACCGTCTGAAAATGGCGGCGTTATCCGGTGGGTTCGAGCCAATCCGGGAAATTATCCCCCGTCCCATGCTCGAGCTTCAGGTACGCCAGGTAGCGGTGACGGAATTTTTAGCATGGTCGCGCCTGCTGGAAAAATCAAGGTCCCTAATGGGGATCGCAGACCCGCAGGAACGGCAGGAAAAAATGCTGTCCATTGTCCGCAAGACCCTCGAGATTGCAAAGGATTCCTTATCCAACCCGCGTTTTATCCAGGAGCAATACGAAATGGTATCGCGGCAGACGGAAGTATTAGAAGAAACGTTTTGGGAACGTGTGGATGGTTCTGACCAGTACCATGCACAACGCGCGGATGACCTGAATTTATTGCGTACCGTTGTCGCGGACAAACGCATGAGCGCCAAGGCTGAGGCACAGGGATACTAAACGGAAACAAAAAAGCAATCAGGAAAATGGTTCCTGATTGCTTTTTTATGTTTTGGGGTAAGCGTGCCGAACATTGCGCTTGGAAACAGACGCTTTCTGTGTTAACGTTTTGGGATTTTGCCGCTTAACCGTTCCGGGGCATCGCCGCTGGTATCGCGCAGGTTGCGTTTCCGTTTTTCTTTTTCCGGACGCACCTTTTTATGCTGATAAGGCAACGCGCGGCGGTAATATTTTTGGAACGTAGGTGACATATGTTCCAAAAGGTTGGAACGGTCACCCGCGTCGGTGATCCCGTTGAGCAGGACCATACTGATAATGGAACGCACATCCAGGTCGCCATTTTTGTAAAAATCCTCCATCAAAGTCGCGAGCTTTTTGGTGGAATCCGCACCTTTCTGCTTGGCCTGGGCTTGTACTTTGGGAAGGACAAATTGCTTTGCAAAGGTCACGCCCCGGAAGGATTCATAGGCATTGACTTCCTCGGCAATTTCTTCTTTGAGTTCCGGGAACACAGACACCAGCCGTTTAAAGAAAAAGACCGGGTCGGGGTTATTGTCTTTATCCTTGTTGGCTTTGCGCTTGGCGCGGCGCATGGCCTGCTGGCGGCTTGCCCCCTGGAAGGTTTCAATAAAGTCGTTTGCAATGCTTTCCGCTTCTTTGATGCCATCGTGTTCTTCATCGAAAATCCAGTTGGAAATGGAACGCCAGTTATCATCCGGGCCTTCGTCGGTCATGTCGGCAACACGCAGCTCAAAACGGGTTTCAGACTCGTTATAGAGGACGCTGTATACGGTGGTTTCGCCGATAAACAGGACGCTTTTCCCCTCGGGGTCATCGGTGGTTTCGGACTGCCGCTGAAAACCTTTTGGTTCCAAAACATTGGCCAGTTTGGAAACAATGAGGTCAAAAGCCTTTTGGTTCAAAGTATCATCAACTCCTGGTTTTATGAAATCATATCGCGAACGGGTAACAAATTTCAGCACATATATTTTCTATTATACACCATGAACGGGAGTTTGTCACGTGCTAGTTTGAGAAAACAGAAAAAGGACAGCCAGAGC
Source organism: uncultured Eubacteriales bacterium (assembly GCA_949741605.1). Classification (GTDB taxonomy): domain Bacteria; phylum Bacillota; class Clostridia; order Oscillospirales; family Acutalibacteraceae; genus UMGS1071. The sequence continues at coordinate 13,071 of CATJNB010000124.1, forward strand.
CGGAGATTTCTTATTGCGTCTGGGGAAAGAATGTGCTATGATATACATACTTTAAATAAGTATAGGGTAAATTTCGGGATGAAATGGAGGAATTGAGCATGACGAAACGGAACCTTGCACTGATTTTTGGAGGCAACTCGTCGGAACATGAAATCTCATGTTTATCGGCTGCATCTATCCGAGATCAGCTGCCACAAGAACGCTATGAAATTTACCAGATCGGGATCACCCGGCAGGGAAACTGGTATTGGTACCACGGGCCATCTGAGGGGATCGCAGATGGCTCCTGGGAAAAGCATCCGCAAAACCAGACTGCGTTTTTCCCCCCAGACCCCCAAATCCACGGCCTGCTGGTGCAGACCGGCACCGGCTTTGAAACCATTCCGATGGACGTCGTATTCCCGGTCCTGCATGGCCGCAACGGCGAGGACGGCACCATCCAAGGGCTGCTCGAGCTAAGCGGGGTGCCGTATGTGGGATGCCGGACAGCCGCTTCTGCGGTCTGTATGGATAAGGTGTTTACCAATCTGCTGCTGGATGCTTTTGAGATTCCGCAGGCAGAATTTTTGTGGTTTTATGCCGGGGATTACGCAGACAACAAAGAAGCGGTCGAGCAGGCGATCACGGAACGTCTGCATGGATACCCGATCTTTGTCAAGCCGGCAAATGCCGGTTCCTCGGTCGGGGTCAGCAAGGTACACGATGCGTCTGAACTGGATGCCGCTGTGTTAAAGGCTGCCAAAGAGGACGCTAAGATTTTGCTGGAGGAAGCCATTGAAGGGCAGGAAGTCGAGTGTGCGGTATTCGGGAATGGATCGCCGCAGGCATCGGTTGTGGGCGAGGTACTCTCGGACGCCGACTTTTACGACTATGCAGACAAATATCAAAACGGTACTTCCCGCACACAGATCCCGGCAAACCTCCCTTCCGAAACCATAGAACAGATCCGTTCCATGGCCATCCATGCGTACCATTCGCTGGGATGTACGGGGTTGGCCCGGGTAGACTTTTTTGTCCGCAAGTCGGACGGCGCGCCTTTGCTTAATGAGTTAAATACCCTGCCGGGCTTTACCTCTGTGAGCATGTATCCCAAACTGTGGGAGGCCGCGGGACTGAAATACCCGGATTTGCTCGAGAAACTGATTGCGCTTGCGGTGGAGGCTTCGGAGGATACTCTGCATGGATAATCGGCCTATCGGAATTTTTGATTCCGGCCTTGGCGGCCTGACAGCGGTACGCGAAATCCTTACGATCCTGCCGCGGGAACAGGTCGTCTATTTCGGTGATACCGGGCGGGTGCCGTATGGGACGCGAAGCCGCGAAACCATCATTAAATATGCACGGCAGGATGTGGAATTCCTGCTCTCGAAAAACGTTAAGATGGTGATTGCCGCCTGTGGTACCGTCAGCTCGGTTGCCCGGCAGATCAGCCAGCAAATCCCCGTTTTGTTTACCGGCGTGGTGGAGCCGACCGCATTAGCCGCGTCCCTTGCCACCCATAACCAGCGGGTCGGCGTCATTGGTACCACGGCGACCATCCAAAGCGGTTCGTACCGGCGCGCACTCAATGCCCTGAATTTAGACATTCAGGTGTTTGAGCAGGACTGCCCCTTGTTTGTGCCGCTGGTGGAGCATGGCTTTGCCGACCCCGAGGACCCGGTTGCCAAGCTGGTTGCGGAGCGTTACCTTGCCCCTCTCAAACAACATAACATTGATACCTTAATTATGGGCTGCACCCACTACCCGATCCTGCGCGAGGTGATCGGGAATGTGATGGGCAAAGGCGTCACCCTGATCGACAGCGGACGTGAAACTGCCTGTTATGCGGCAGAAATCCTGCGCCGTCAGAATGCTTTGTGTCCGGATGGCCAGAGATCAGACTGTGCGTTTTATGTCAGCGACCGGGTGGAAGGGTTTTCCAAAGCGGCGAGTGTCTTTCTGGGACAAAATGTGGGCACAAACGTCCAATATATTGATATTAATGCCTTCGTCCCGGACGACGGTGTGAGAATAGAAAAATAAAGTTAAGGAATGGATAAAAGCAATGGAAGAAAATTACCTCATTTCAATTGTCAACCGCCAGTGCGTGGAAGGGCAGGTGGAGGAAACAGCCCTGACGACAACTGGTACTTATACAGCGCGCAATGGGAAACGGTACATTGTATATCGCGAGTACGATCAGGACAGCCAGATTTCCCAGACCTCCACCCTCAAAATTGATGCAAATTCTGTTTCGCTGATCCGCAACCATTCGGACAGCTACCATACCAACCTGATCCTCGAAAATGGCAAACGCCACCTGTGCCAGTACGGCACCCCCTATGGCGACATTACCCTGGGGGTGTTTACCACGAAGCTCGTCGATTCCCTGACCGACAGCGGCGGCGATTTGACCATCGAATATCTGCTGGATGTCAATACGAGTTTGTCGAGTGTCAACCAGATCACGATTTCCGTGCGGGAAAATGACCCGTCCCAGAACTGACCCCATTGATTTACAGAAAAGGAGATCCTGATATCCATGTCAAAATTAGTACAGCAGTCCACACAGGAGCTGCGTAACTGTATTCTTAAAGCAGTCGAAAAGGCCGCTGCTGCCGGGCTTCTTCCCGATACGGCGATCCCGGAGTTTGTCATTGAGGAACCGGCCGACCGCGCCCATGGCGACTGGGCCTGCAATGCTGCTATGGTATCGGCGCGCGCCCTGCATATGCCGCCCCGTAAAATTGCCGAGGCCATTGCCCGGCATCTGGACCTTTCCGGTACTTATTTCCTGCCCGACTGCGAAATTGCCGGGCCTGGATTTTTAAATTTCCGTCTTAGCCAGCAGTTCTATACGGATGTGCTGCGCGATATTGACGCGCTGGGCGACGATTACGGGCGCAGCGATTTTGGCGGGGGCAAAAAGATCATGGTGGAATTTGTGTCCGCAAACCCTACCGGCCCCATGCACATGGGCAATGCCCGTGGGGGCGCGTTGGGGGATTGTCTGGCGTCGGTGCTGGATGCTGCCGGGTATGATGTCTGGCGGGAATTTTATGTCAATGACGCGGGCAACCAGATTGAAAAATTTGCCGTTTCCTTAGAGGCACGTTACCTCCAGCTTCACTTGGGGGAAGATGCGGTGCCGTTCCCGGAGGACGGCTATCAGGGCGAGGATATTAAAGACCGGGCCTTGGAATTTTCCGAGCTGCATGGAGATGATTTTGTCCATGCGGACACCACAATACGCCGTCAGGCACTGGTCGAATATGCGCTGCCGCACAACATCCAGAAAATGAAATCCGACCTTTCGAAATACCGGATCTCCTATGACCGCTGGTTCTTAGAGAGCGATTTGCACCAAAACGGCGAGGTTGCCCAGACCATCGACCTGCTCAAAGAACGCGGCATGACCTATGAAAAAGAAGGCGCGCTTTGGTACCGTGCCACACAGTTTGGCGCGGAAAAAGACGAGGTGCTGATCCGCCAGAACGGTAACCCCACCTATTTTGCCGCCGATATCGCGTACCACCGCAATAAATATGCCAGAGGGTTTGAACGCTGCATTGATATTTGGGGCGCAGACCATCATGGGCACGTGGCGCGTATGAAAGGCGCAATGAATGCAATTGGTTTAGACGGTGAGAAATTGGACGTCATCCTGATGCAACTGGTTCGCCTGACGCAAAACGGCGAAGTGGTACGTATGAGCAAGCGGACCGGAAAAGCCATCCAGCTTGCCGACCTGTTAGAGGAAGTCACGGCCGATGCAGCACGCTTTTTGTTTGCCATGCGCGAAGCCAATTCCCAGATGGAATTTGATCTGGATCTTGCCGTTAAGCAGGATTCCCAGAACCCGGTTTACTATGTCCAGTATGCCCGCGCGCGGATTTGCAGCATCTTCAAGGCATTAGCCAAAGACGGGATGCTGCCGCGCCCCTGTTCGGACGACGAGCTGGCCCTGCTGACCGCCCCGGCCGAACGCGAACTCATCCGCCATTTGTCTGCGTATACCGATGAAATTATCGGGGCTGCCAAGGACTACGATCCCGCGAGCATCATCCGCTACGTGATTACCCTTGCAACCCTGTTCCATAAATTTTACGACTCCTGCCGGGTCAAGGGAAGCCCGGACAGCCTTGCTGCGGCCCGTATGGCACTGTGCAACGCTGCTTCCCGTGTGATCTGCAATGTGTTGTCCATGTTCAAGATTTCGGCCCCGGAATCTATGTGAAAGGCAGGTTGACCCTCTCATGAAATTTCCATTTGCGCTGCCGATGCTCCTTGATGGTGCTACCGCTACCAACCTGATGGCGATGGGGATGCCGAGCGGCGTCTGCATGGAAAAATGGATCTGTGACAACCCCTCCCCCCTCAAACGCCTGCAATCCGAATTTATCAAGGCAGGCTCGCAGGCAGTCTATGCCCCAACATTCGGCGCATCCCGCCTGCCCCTTTCGGAAGCCGGGCTTTCCGGGGAGGTTGAGGAAATCAACCGTACCCTCGTACAGCTCTCCCAAAGCATTGCCGGGCCGCATGGTGTGCTGGTTGGGGGTGATGTTTCCCCCAGCGGCCTGTTTGTCGCGCCCTACGGGGATGCGGATTTTGACGACATTTATGACCTCTACCGGGAACAAATCCGTGTGCTGGAC
>CATJNB010000125.1 GCA_949741605.1 uncultured Eubacteriales bacterium
ACCACTGACACCGCCGAGGCGGGCTGACCCCCGCCAAAGTATGAAATCCTTTTGACAGTGTGTTTTCCTAATAAAACGCAATCTTATGTTTGCCACTTCCTGCGTTTTTAAAGGTTTGGGCATAGATCGTGGCTTTTGTACTCCCGCTTTCCGCATCATAATCCGTACCACGGATGAGCTTTTCCCCATCCAGCCACAGATCCTGGAACTCCGGCAAAACACCTTCAATCCGGAATTCCTGATTCTGGTAGGTAGTCATGTCTGGCACGCGGACCTGAATTTGGTACCCTGCATCCGTAGAACTCTCGACATTGGGATCCGTGTTTTCCTTGACCTCCAGCGTGAACGAAGCTTCCGAATCATCAAAATCGGAGAAGCTGTTCTCCATCCTCACACGGAAGGGAAACGTACCGGTTTCCTTGGGGACACCGTAAATTTCTCCATTTGGCTTGAGCGTCATGCCGTCCGGGAGATTGCCGGAAATCTTCCAGAACGTTACCTTGTTCCAATCGTACATATTGGTGCTCTGGATCATCGTGCCATAGGGGACATACCTGACCCCGGCAGGGATCGTTTGTGTGATGATCCTTGGGTCACCAGCTTTACCAGTCAGGGCAATTTCTACGGGTTGCTGACCGTCTGCGCTGATTCTCAAGGTTCCGCTGATGTCGCCCTCCCCATCCGGCAGCAAACGAATTTTTGCCACATGATTGGAAAGTTCTCCGTAAAAATCGGTATCCTGTTCTGTGGTCTGAAAAGCAGCAAGGGTATTGTTGCGTGCTTCGCCAACGGTCCAGTAAGGGTCAAGCTTGACATGCTGGGCATTGATCAGCTCCGCTTTCAAATTGGTAAGAGGGGCATCCCCAATGTTGGCGAGGAAAATGTCGTGTTTATTGTCGTAAAATCCATTGAGGAAAACTTCCCGCTGGGTTCCTTGAGGACCGTTGATTCCATTGATAAAGAGCTTCGCTCCACCCGTATGTTTTTTGACAAAAGTAACCCAATAGTTTTTGACATTCTCTTTGCTTTCCGATGAAGCAGAATACTGGACAGGCCCTTTGGAAAAATCATGGGTACTGACCCCGCTGGTTTCTTTGGTAGCAGAGCCGGTAGCGTACATGGTAACATTCGTACCAGTCCAAAACTTCGGAGCCAGTTTGGAAAGGTCTTTGCCTGCATCCTCGAGCAGAACGGTTTGGAAGCCGTTATAGTAGTAGCTGTCGTGCTCGTAAGGCATCACGTAACAGCCCGATTCCTCACCCAAACCCTCAACTCGGAAATAAGTATCATCTGAACCGGGGCGCTGTGGGATTTCCGGCTCGGGTTCGGCGGGTTGAGAGGCCGCTTCTACCCGGATGGTATCATGGAAAACCTCACCATCCGCAAACACAGAGAAGGTTACGCCATTGCCGCTGTAGTTAGCCTGATAACCGTCGCCAAACAGCATATTTTTCACATCCGTCTGACCAGCTGCGGCTTCTTTACTGTCATATTTTCCAACAACCGCCAACTCTACGGCACTGTTATTTTCTTTTCCCATCTGGTAATAAGAAAATTTTTCTTTGTATGGCGTGCTGACCGAGGCCCCATAAGGCAGGGTCATGGTTGTGATTCTAACTCCATTTTGTGTTTCATGATCCCATTCCCCTCCTACAGATTTGCCATCTGGTGTTTGGAGAGAATGGATAGAAAGATGATTGTTTAAACGGGATACCATGACATTGAAGGTATCATAACCAACGATCTGGGTGCCCTTCTGGAGCACAATCGTAAAGGTAAGGGTTTCCTTGTCTTCTTCCTCGTCGTCGTTGTATGCATCCAGATAGCCCGCATTGGGCTGCGACATATTCTGGCCCCAAATCTTGCTGGTAATTTCCGTATTGGGTCCTATGCTGCTGTATCCACCCAGATAAACGTGGACAGAGTCATAATTGCCATTGTTAAACTGGCTGTCTATGCTCAGCCCGAGATAGACCTGCTGGTCGTATGCCAGCATTTTTCTGGAAACATCCACTTGCAGTGTTCTGTTTTCATCCTCGTAGTAGTGCCAATCGAGTACGGGAACCGCAGTACGGTTCCCATTTGCATCCTGTGTGTACAGGGTAGGGACCAGCCATTTGTGCAGATTGTCATTCAACTCTACGTTCATGCTATAACGGACATTTTCAGCATCCAGCTGTTTGGCAGATCCCACAATCATTTCAAAGGAATGTTGTCCGTCATATACGCCGTCTTTCAGAAGATTAACCGGTTGATTCATGGGCGTAATGGTGTAATCATCCTCCCAGGCAGTTGTCCATGCCACGGACGCATTTTGGGATACTGTTTTGGCCGCTTTCTGAAAAAGGGTAGCTAACGTAACCATACGCAGCTCGGCTGGGGTGTAGGTTTTCAGATCCGCTTGCGCCTCCTCTGACCGAAGGGAAAGCAGCGACAGCACCTTCGTCAATTCCTCGGAACTGATTTTGTCGCGTTTTGTCCAGTCCCCGGTGGGTTTGTCAGACGGTTCGGTCTGTTCCGTCTGCACCTGCGCGATGTTTGGATGTTCTGCCTGCAAGGTTTCCGCATGCGGTTTTGCATCCGGAATTTGCGCGGCCAGTACGGTGGGACATAGGAAGGCCAGCAATACCATCGTTAAAAGGACTGCCAAACCCTGTCTCCATGTTTTCATTGTATGACCTCCTTAATATATTTGCAATTGACTTTCCACAATGAGAACCGGATTTCGTTTGTGCTCCGACCCATTCAAAACCAGATCCCGGCTGCGGTCAAATCAATCTGCAGCTTAGTTAAGATACCAGAGCGTGTAAACTTATGTTTGTAGAGGGAATATATTTGATGCAATTGATCAACTTATCGTACAAAAGGAACTGGTATTCCGTACCGCTGTACCATACTGCTTGACCCCGTATTATAATTTGCTTTATATCCACAGGAAGAAGAAATTTTAAGAAGCATATTATCCACTGGCATAGCCGATAATTCCTCTTGGGAATAGCCATTTAGTGCTAAATAAGCTTTAACTTCCTTAAGTGGCAGCATAGATGCATATGTCACTATCCCTGTGGATGTTATGACTGTAATCAGCATCACCATCAACAATAAAAATGACAGTAACCTTTTGAATATTTTCATATCAGTTTCCTCCCGTTCCCTTTTCCTGAACCTCCTTCATCAGTTCATCCATCTTATAAATTCGGGTCTTTCGTACATTTCCGATCCCATCATCAAAGATCAGAGCCTGATCGATGACATCGCACAAATCCGGCAGGTATGCGAGTGTTTCACAATCCTGATTCAGAAGGAGTCCATAGGGTTTTCCCTGACCGGAAAGATATTGGGTAACAAGATAATCTCCAACCTCTGTAACGTAGGTCAAATAAGAATCCTGTTCTAATGTCTTCACAGCCTGCCCGGTTTTCTTGTCGTATACCGTAGGCGCTTCATGCAGGGGCGCTTTCATCAACCAGCGTGTGGTTTCAAACTGCTCTTCCAAACTTTCGTCTGGCTTTTCTCCCTGACGCTCCCATAAAACAGAACCGTCTTTTGCCGAATACGCCCGCTGTAATCCATCCTGATATGTCACTTCTAACCATGAATTCCCATCCTGACGACGGTACTGCTGATCATACATTTGCTCAGGATTTGGAAGCTGTGTCTGATTGAGCAGGTTTCCATCCCGCGAAATCAAATAAAACTGTTCAGGATGAAAGAACATAACCGTACTTCCATCTGCACTCACACGAGTTTCGATATGTTTCCAATCTGGAGAATACCTGCATACCTGCGCTTCCAAGGACTGTTTTATTTTCAGGATTTGTACCGTTGGGGTATTGCGGCTCGCCAGTACCGCATAAGAACCAGCCATTGCCATCAATTCACAGCCTTTTTCCCGGTCTCCTTCGGACACTAATTTTGCATGGTCATTAAAGAAAGCATAATGCCCATGTTTGTCGCCTACCAGCGTGAACCCATTCGTACTTTTGAAAAACACTTCCATATCATTGGAAATATGTGCTAATTCTGTCATTTCTCCGTTCACTGGATTTAGTTCTACCAATGTATTATTTTGTGCCAGATAGATCCCCTGTTCATCGGTACAGAGCAAAAATGGGGTACTGGATGAGCTGGTGCCTTTTGATTCTCCATGCAAACCGGTTACCGCAAATGTACAGTCTTTGGTATTCCAAGCGGAAAAAGCAAAATAAGAACCCGAAAACCCACCCTTGAAATTGGGAAATTCGGAATTTTGTAAAAGGATAGTTTCCTCTTGATCTTCCACGTGAAACAGCGATAGCCCACCTCCCTCAAAACTCACGGCAAGGACGGAACCGTCTCCATTGAGGGCAAGGATACTGTTTTCTGGATCAGCTAAAATGCCGTTGCGTGCCGATACATTTTGTTTGCGTCCAGAAAAGGAAATCTGTTGGAGCTGTACCCCCGTAGCACTGTCGTAAACGATAGCCTGCGAATCCGCCGCATGGATTCCTGCTACCCGTTTTCCATCCGCACTACACGCGACCCATGTAGCTGCCTGTCCGCGCCATATCTCTTGCTTATGAGCAATATCATAAGCGCTGATGCCATGTTCTCCAGCGTATAACAAAATGTCTTCCTGTAAAAAACAGAACCCTGCCATGGCAGTCGGCTGTGCGGACAGTTCTGCTAATTGCTCTCCGGTTTCGGTGTCGATGATAACGATCCGATAGGCATACAAAACAGCTATACGTGTCCCATTGGGGGAAATGCTCAATTTTAATGCTTCCGATGGCAATTCTACCGTTACATGGGCTTTCAGACCATCCTTCAGATCATATACTCCTAAAGCATCTGTTAACGCTTTCTGTGCCTGTGGCCAATAGGGGTTTTCCTCTTGCAGCGCTTCCAACGCATATCGCTGTGCGGATGGGATATCCCCTTCCTGGTATGCTGCTTCTGAATCCCGGATGGCGGCTAATGCCATTTTGGCCCGTTCCTGTGCGGCCTCACCCTGCCGTGCTTCCTGTGCAAGAAATGCCTGCGTTTGTTCCATCTGAACCAATCCGCCTACCGTAAAACCTCCGCCCACCACGAAAGTAACCGCTAACATCGTTGCCGCAATTTTCTTTTGACGCCGGTGACGTTTCATGCGAGGATCATTATCATACAGATGCTCGAAAGCAAAGAGCATCTCCTGGGCTGTTTGATAACGCAGATCGGGATTGGGAGCCATCGCTTTCATGATAATCTCTACAATTTGTGGGCTAAACTCCTGTGCAGACAAGGCAACCACATCGGTTGCGTCTTTTGCCGGACGATGTCCGCTTAACAAATGATATAAAGTGGCGCCCAAACTGTAAATATCTGAACGAGCATCCGGTATAATAAATTTCCGCGTAGAAGTGCTGGATTGGGAGGATACCGAAGATGATCGTGACATCGGGGATGGAATGGGTGTGGGAGGAAGTAATTCTGTTTGTGCAAGCTCTTTGTTCGGAAACATGATCTCTGTTTGCGGGACTTCCTGAATGGGAGTAAGCAACTCTGTTTTGTCTACAAGCTCTGTTTTTTCTATCAGTTCCGTTTTGTCTTCCTTTTCCTGTTGATTGGCAGAAGATAAAAACGTATCCATATTGCTGCCGTAGCCAGCATCTTTTGAAAGCGCATAGTATTCTGGAGAAGCGTACCCCTCACTGATTCCAATCACACTTTTCTCCCCAATCGCTAAAGCGATATTAAAGTCAATCAGACAAATATCGCCATTGGGACGCAGCATCAGATTAGCCGGTTTGATGTCGCTATGTACGAACCCACGCTTCGAATCGCCATGGGTAGGGCTATGGAGGTAGCATAATGCCTGCAAGACTTGGATTGCCCAATGAATTACCTGTGCCTGTGGAAACCTCTCCCCTTTTTTGAGATGCTTTTCCAGACTTTCTCCTTCAATGTAATCCATGACGGCATAAAATACACCATGTTCAGTGACAAAGTCATAAACTTGCGGAATATAAGCATGCCGGAGATCTTTGAGGACATCCACTTCACGGCGCAACAGCTCACGATTCGTTTGAAATTCTCCGGTATAGGTATATTTCTTGAGAACCACTTTTTTATTCAGCCGCAGATGGTTTGCCAGATAGACTACCCCGCCGCCGCCCGAGCCAATTTCTTTCACCAATTCATAGGTTTCCATCACCGTTTTAGGCACCACAATTCCCCCTCATCTCTTTTGATCCGTAGACATATGGCTTTGGCCGCTCTGTTTCGGTCCATATTCCTTTTTCAACTGCGCATGCAACCGGGAATATCTCATTTTTAGCACACATATGGAAACTATCCCCAGCAATACCGCGACTGCTACCAAGGCGATTCCGATATAAAACAGATATTGGCCCATCCTTAGCATCCCCTTCCTCTCAATGAACGGACAACAAAACGATCCACGTACAAAACCGGGGAAATATACAACAGAGAAACAGAGCAGCCAAAAACTGTACTATTTCCCTGTGTTACTTCATTGATTTTATTCGCAAAGGGTCCGGGGCGGACACTATTCGAATCCTGTTATACTTTCTGCATCAGCAGCTTGAATGGCCCGCAAGATAACCGTATTTGCATGTGCGACATCAGATTCCATATCTTGAAGAGCTATCGCGGTTTCCCGTAAGCTTTCTTCTAAATGTTGCAGCTTATTCTGAAGTTTTTGGTATTGGGAAATGTTAACGCCATCGGATAAACGCCGTGCTGCTTCCAGATTATCTTGTAGGATTCGGATCAGTCTCTGTTGCCCTTCTAAACGCTGGATATTGTCTTGTGTCCAGATGGAATCAAAAATAAATGTATCATCCATGAAATCTGTCTTGGAAGATTATTGGAAGGCAGAAATCGATTGACTGGCAGCATCCTGAATTTTTCCCTTGATCGTATCTTCTGATCTTGACATTTCGCCCAAGTATTGCTCGATTTGGTCAATTTGTCTCTGCACGGTATTGATCGCTCCTTGTACTTGGTCTTCTTTCTTTTTAATCATTTCGATCATATTGCCGCTTAATGCTCGCGAAACAAAATTGGCATCTAATTTGTTTCTTTGATCAATCAGTTGTCCTTTTTTTGCTTCAAGGTCTTTTACTAAGCCTCTCAAATCACTGAGTTGTTGTTGGTAAGTAGCTCCATCTATTTTAACATCTACCAATGCCATAAATATATTCCTCCTTAAAAAATTTGTCCCTTAGCGCAGGCTGCTATTGGCGCTTTGGATATTGCTTGCGGACTGCATATCTGCTCTTTCATATTCATCTTTTACGGCTTCAATTGCTTTGAGCATGGTTCCCAGATGATCGATCAGTTCGCGGAAACGGGTGTCCATGACCCCTGTGGCATCTTTTAATTTATCGACGAACTCACCAGAAGAAACCGAATTAATCTTATTCAACCGCTCGGTTACGGTATCCAGAATTTCATCCGTGTCCTGAATAATACTTTTAACACTTGCAACGATCGCTGCAACGGTAGCGAGTGTTACCGAAACAGTTACTAATGTTCCCACTGCCATAATTAAACCTCTTTCTAAAAAATTATTGTTTTATCTGTTCCGCCTCTTTTAAAAGGTGCAATTGCCGATCGATTTTTTTCATAAGGGAGAGTTGGTTGGCCTTCAATTTTTCATAAATTGGCAGCGCCTTCCCTCCTAGGCATCCTTTTGGCACATCGCAATCATATTCCATCTGGCACACTAATTTCCAGCTGATTTCGATGCATTGTTCCAAATACTGCAATTCCATCCTTTCGTACGCCTCCTTTGGATTTTCCTACATGATCTTACGCAATAAAGCTTTATCATAGCCTCATTACGCATGGGTATCACCTCCCTTTCATACACGGACTTAGCAAAACAGCAAATGTTCGCCATTGAAAACTTCATATTCTTCCATGGTGGAATTTTCTTCTAATACACAATTCCGTTCGAACGAAGATAATAACTCATCTCCAGAGGAAACATACCGTCCTGCACTCAGATCCTCCAGTATGCCTCCTAAAAGATGGCATACTTCCTTAATGGATAAAAATACCGGAATCAATACATCAAAGGTCATCCCAATCGATGGTACATGTAAATTTATAAGGACCTTGTCCATTTTTGTACTCCCCTTTACAGAATCGCACTCTCATCATCTTTGTCCTGTTTCTGTTCCTGCAATTTTCCGCAAGGCATCTTGAGCATATGCAGTTTATTTCGATAATACAACAGGAACCGATTCAGATTTTTAGAATTGACAGGTTCTTTTATTTTCTCATATTCATAAGGTAACGTCAGTAACTTCTGCTTATCAAACTGCCCGCCAAACAACATTGTGAATTTCTCTGGATTAAATTCCTTGAACAGCGTGTTGATGCCATAGTTGATAATTTCCAAGCGTTCTTTTTCTGTATTTTCCTGTTCCTGCGAAACGGTGTCCCGTTTTTTCTTTGCTTGCTCCAAAACTTTCTCATCATCGGGATAGAAACATCCAATAAAATAGACATTATACCCCACACTCAAATGGAAAAATGTTTCAAATGATTTGGAAATTTCCAGATCACCAATAGTCTGCAGGGCCGCGAAGGATTCAAACAGGATCAGGACCGGCTGCGTTTTTTTCCTCATGTCTTCCCGCCACTGGCGCACAGCCTCTTGGCTTTGCCAATTGGTAATCCCATGTGTGGTACAAAATTCTTTCCGAATTGCTGTGCGTTCCTGAAAGGTCGCATTCAGTTCTCCGACCAGTTGGGTTAACTGCTCTGGTGTACCTTCACAAAAATCCACCTTCAAACCTTGGAAGGAAGAAGCAACCGTTTCTGCTGTAAAGCAGCTGTTCATTGGATTTCGTATTACGACACATGCCATTCCATTCTGGCGGGCAGCATACAAGAAATTTTTTAAAACCAGCAAAATCCCTTCAGGATTTCCAAAATAGAGAGACACGCTGTTTAACTGCTGAAATGGGATCGCTACTTTGTCTGGGGTGCCGTCCACGTACCCTAATGGAATTCGACCCTGTTTAAATTTCTGGCAAAATTCCTCATAGGTTTCCTCCTCACTTACTAGTTCCAAGGGGACTGCCTTTTCGCAGTTTTCGTATTTTTCAGAGAACTTCTTGAGCTGGCTTGCAAGGATACTGGAACGCTCCTGTTCATTGATGCTGTTAACGGCCAGCGCTACATGGAATTCATTACAAGTTCCATCCACCAAGCACATCCCCCGTCCAGGCATCTCGGGTGGGGTATATACGCACCGCATATTCAAAATATTCGTATAAGCAAAGCGATCTTTTGCTTGTAGGGCGAGCCGGCTTCCGAACTCATTTTGCATTCGATACGGACAATCATTAAACTGTGTGACAGAAGCAACAATCTTTACCCCATAGCTAATCCCATTTTTCATAATATCCATTAGAGCGGACTGAATGTCACGCCCGCTGGAAAATTCGTCAATCACTGCTAAATTATCGATCACGAGGAGGACAATTGGCAACTTTGCCACCTGTGTGTAAGAATCATAATTGCTGATTCCCGCCTCTGAAAATAACCGTTTCCGTTCTGTAATGATCGTCTGGATCAGATCCATAAGGCGGAGCACATCATTTTCCTGTTCGCTCATCAGGACCGCTCCACAGTGTGGTACTTTCTGGAACATTTTCAAGTTACGGCTGGAGTAATCCAGAACATAGAAGTTGACTTCCTCTGGGGAATAGTCCCGTACCAAAGCATATAGGAGAGTCTGAATTAGGGTTGTTTTCCCACTGCTGCTTTCCCCTACGATCAGCAAATTACGGTCTTCCTGTATATGTTCGACTAATGGATATTGACTTTGACGCATAGGGTCATCCACCAGGCCTAAAATGACCTCCACCTTATCCCTTTTTGCAGCTGCATTATTTTCCGTGATTTCATCTAAGTAAACATACTTTGGAAGTGGTTCCTGCCAAAGCTGCCGTAAAACAATCCCTTCCCTTTTTGCAATATCCGAAAGATATTTCACGATTGCAACAATCTGTTTAACTCCGGAATCTGTCTTTTCTGCCTTGGGCTTCCCTTTGGCCAGCACTTGACCGACCAGATCAATAAATTGGATTTCCTCATCCCTTTGTACTACAATTTGATCCTGTGGTTCATAATTTGCGCCGCACCAAGCAGATTGTCCTAATGCAAACAGTTCGTTATATCCTACCTGTAAATAAAATCTTCCCGTATCCTTGAGTTCCGCAGCTTCTGGGCGTTTCAGCATTTCCTGGCTGTCGGAACGATCCTGCACTCGTAAACATACACGGAATTTGGTATTCGACCAAATCTGGTCATTGACAACGCCAGCTGGCTTTTGTGTTGCTAAAATCAGGTGTACCCCTAAACTGCGACCAATCCGCGCAGCGCTGATCAGCTGATCCATAAACTCAGGTTCCTGCTGTTTGAGTTCCGCGAATTCATCTGAAATGATAAAAAGATGGGGCAACGGTTCCTCTACCTGATGATTGCGGTACAGGTTTTGGTAAGTGTAAATATCCATAGTACCTTCATTGGTACGCGTCTTGGCTTCATTGAAAATCCGTTGCCGGCGAATCAACTCACTCTGGATGGACATCAAAGAACGCTGGATGGCTGAGCCGTCTAAGTTTGTGATGGTGCCGACAAGATGGGGCAAATGGATTCCATTGGTCTTATCATCAAACGCACCTGCCAAACCACCGCCCTTATAGTCAATCAGGACAAAAGCAACCTCATTGGGATGAAAGCTGACAGCCATGGATAAAATATATGAAATGATAAATTCACTCTTGCCAGAACCAGTCATGCCAGCCACAAGCCCATGAGGGCCTTGATATTTTTCGTGTAAATCCAATAGGAACGGCGAACCATCTGTATTGACACCCACGCGTACTCCTAAGGATTTGACAGGGTTGTTCTCCTGCCAATTTCGCACGCAGTTCAAATGTTCCACACGTCCCGCACCGTACATTTCTAAAAAGGACAATACCTTCGGAAGAGAATATTCGGTAGACAGCAGTTTTAGTCTCGTGTTGGCAATTTGACGCATACAGGCAAGTGCAGCGTCCTGCTCAAATAAGTCAGATTGGAAATACTCATAATCTTTTTCAATTAACTTGATATGGTCTACTAGGTTTTTCCCCTCGGGATTCAGACGGTAGATTTTTGTACATTCCTTTGGCAAATCGTCATATGCTGCAACGATAGACACCCCACGATTATTATCCTCCTGCATGACGTCTTTGAGAATTTCCATACTGTCCGTGATATTTTTATTTAAAGTGATCACAAAATAATAAGGCCGTTCTTTTAGGATGGATTTTAGCTCTCTATCTTTGGAAAGGTCATCATTCAGTTCGGATTTGAGATATTTACTAATCTGTAAAGCTTCATTTTGATTGGTAGCCATGAAGCGGAAATCTTTTTGATCGTTCCATGTATGAGGCAGATACCGGGTGAATTCAAAATGTTCTTCGTCTTCATCACTGCACAGCATAACCAATTTAACCTCATCGTAGCTATGGAGTATGGATAGCTGAAAGATGAGTTCTTGCACAAAACGTATCACATGTTTTTTATTTCCTACCACGCCAGAAACAAAGTTTTCGACAAAGGAAGATAAAATTGGAACCTCATGGAGTTGATTGGGCGCTTCTACTACCTCATACATTTTGGATAACAAGGGGTCTTCAAAGACTTCAAACCCACGGGCTGGAAATTCACATTCTGCCATCATTGGGATAGAACCCGTCCCAATTCGGAAAGACAAAAAATCATCATCCGTTTTTCTGCGTTCCCAAAGATGATCCTTTATATATTTCCCATCTGTAATGTTAGAAACCGGGGGATAATTTTCATTTAGGATAGATTCTTCCTTGGAAATTTCATTTTGGATTTCCATTGCCTTATTTTCTAAATATTCTCCATACTTCTCCGTACGCAATGCCTCATATTCTTTTTTCTGTTTGTCTGTATATTTTTGTGAAAGAACAGGGAACAGCACCATGCTGAGGATAGACGTGAAATTACCAGCCAAAAGGGCGCTACCGCTCATGACCATAGAACCTCCCATACGTAAAAGCATGGGGAGGTTATTGGCTTCTAAAGACATCGGTGGCGGTTCCACCTCAATTTTGGGAGGGATCAGGGCTTTGCGTTTTCGAGGCAAGCGATTGAAGAGTGTCGTCTCGAGCCCAAACTTTGGCGGGTTATTTTTTAAGCGCAGTTGTTGTGTTGAGAGAATCGGTTGCATCTTATGAGAGATGATTACGTCATCATATCCCGAACAAATAGATAAAAAATTCACGCCAGTAATCATGCGCAGTCCCATGACATAAATAACGTCTCCGATTTTCAGTTCAGCTTCTTCGACCCTTTTCCCATTAACAAAAACCCCATTCGAACTATTCTGATCCCGCAGGGTGATTGTTCGGTTATGGATCGTCAATGTAAGATGCTTTTTTGAAACGTATTTATTTTCATAAACAATATCATTTTCTGTGGAACGCCCGATACTGATGGTATCATCTGTTGGCATAAGGTAATTTCGGTAAACGGCTTTGGCATGCTGCATTTCTTCCGCAAACAGGAGAGAATCTCCAAATGGTCCGGAAATGGGATAAAGGTTATTGCTGATGATTTCGACAGATTCGATATTCGTGGTATCTGGGCCTAGGAATGAGGAAGGTTTGGTGCAAAACGCATACCACTTCCCATCGCGCGCCTCAATCGATAAAGCATCACTTCCCCGGTCATCTTCGGTCTGTTCAAATACATACCGCCCTTCTGGGACATTCGGAAGCCATATGCTTTTTAGATATCCTTTATGGGAAATATAAGTAATAATTTTCCTAGTGGAATCACATAGGATCGGCTTTTTGTTTGAACGCAAGGACAGGATTCCCGATTGTTTTGTTGTGTTATATAAACCCGGCTCAATGGGCATCGTTGACACCTCACAATCTATGATGGATAGTAGGCACTTGGTGTATGAACTTTTAGAAAAGAATTTTTAGAATCCAACACTTTTCCCTAATTTTATACATATTTTAGACCTTGTTTAAAAAATAAAAATCGTACATAAGGGTCAGGTTATATAACATACCAGTATAAGAACAAAAGCATATGAGCCTAGAGAGATCGAATAATCCACCCTTGTTGCATTTTTTAAACAAGACCTAAAATAGTCTTTAAAACGTAAAATCAGATCACTTTGACCCGCATATTTAAACGCCCCATTTTCAAAATACTACCATTTTTCAATTCACATTCTTCCAAAATAGGTCTCCCATCCATACAGGTAATATTCGATGTACTGAGATTGCGTAAATAGAAACGTGAATTTCGTCCATATACTTCGCATTGACGGCGGGCCACACTTGGTTCCATATCGAAAACAATCTGGCAAACAGCGGCATCCCGTCCGACCGTGACCGTTCCGCGCAACGCGAACTCATATATCTGGCTTGGATTTTCAGTATTCTGAAGAACTAATTTATGGACCGCAGGAGTATTCTCCCACATCATGACTGTCTTATCATTAGCATCTTGATCGTTTTCTATTTGCGTTAACAATACGGTTCTATCCATCTGCTTGGGTTCTTCATTCTGCCTCCCATCAGGATGGGACTGAGTAGAAGCGGCAGCATTGTTGATCGGGGAAGACTGTGTCGGAATTGGCTGTGTTTCCGGTATGGATGTTGTTGGAACTTTCTTTTTCCTTTTCGGCAATAGAAAGATAATTACAACAACTGCCGCAACCACGGTGACGCCTATCCCCACAAAAATCAGAGTCCGTAACAAAGAATCCGATGGTTGTGCAGAAGTGTCCTCAAGAATAACACTGACAGAAGATTCTGGAGGAATTGCAAAGGCAGTTGTTGCAAAAGTACTCATCCAGTACAATGTAATGATTACTAATGCCGAGCAGGCAAGCAAAGTTTTAAGGGTTTTTTTCATGAATCAATACGCTCCTTTTGATCACATTTTCAGTAGAAATTGAAAAGAAAAATCGATCATAAAAACGATTTATGGTTTTTCTTTGTTTTTATGCGGATTGGTTTCCATTCTCCTACCAAAAGATGGTTATAGAAAGGTTCCAACCACAGCCCTTTGCTGTTTTGTTAATCAGTTAAATATCATTAGACGGTGAATGCAGTATCAAAAATTTAGTGTTGGAAGATCCAATTAAATTGGAAAGCTCAAACCCTAAAACCTGAAATCGGCGTACCGTTACCATGTATGGCTGTTTTTCGGTTTCTACGTTAGTATTTGATAAGTAAGTCGCAACGACTACTACAGGCTCAGCATCATCTTCGTTTTTGGCGAGTCCTCCATTATGAACCGCATACCACAAATCAAACACAATGTTGCCAGTTATAGCGAGTTGTGTTGAATTTGCTACTTTTTATGGACAGGGCACCAACATAATTGTCAAAAAGTGTACTTTTTGACAGTTCCATCCATGTGAGGCATAGACAAAAGAATTTTGGCATTTTTCTAAAAAAGGGACTATATTTTTTAGAAAATTGTTGATTTTTTGCTATATTTAAGGTATAATATGGATAATTCGCAGACTATCAAAAAGTACACTTTTGTCAAAAGGTGGCTTTTTGACAGTCTGTTTTTATTTATGTTTGACGTTTGCTGGTCAGAAGCCTGTGTTCGCGCAAACGGCGGTAAAAGGTAGTTTCGCTCATTTGGCACTGTTTGAGTAATTCCTGTGTGGAAATTTGACCTCTTTCCCAAAACTGTACGATTTTTGCAAAGTTATCCGGTACAGCGACCTCCGGCCTGCTGAACCTGACTCCCTTTTGTTTTGAGGCGGCGATGCCCTGCGCCTGGCGCATTCGGATGTTCTCCCGTTCGCTCTGCGCCACAAACGATAAAATCTGTAATACCAAGTCAGCAATGAACGTACCCATTAAATCCTTACCATTGCGGGTATCCAGCAGGGGCATATCTATCACACAGATATCCACGCCGATTTCTTTTGTGAGGACACACCACTGATTTTGGATTTCCTCATAGTTACAGCCCAGACGGTCAATGCTTAACACGTAAAGCAGATCGCTGGGCCGTAATTTTTGAATTAGTTTTTGATATTGCGGACGGTTAAAATCCTTGCCGGACTGCTTATCTATGTAAATATTTTTCTCCGCAATCTCTTTCTGACGCAAAGCGGTCAACTGGCGATTTTCGTTCTGATCGGTGCTCGACACCCGGATATATCCGTAAGTATGCGGTCCCATATGTTTCTAATCCTTTCCTGTTCGTTTACATCCCATTATACCGTTACGGAACCTTCTTTCCCATAAGCACGCCTGATTTTTACAATTATTTGTGAGCAATTTCATAATATATGCACCAATTTTCAATTTTTTAATTTTCGCCCATAATTTCATAAAACAAGAATAAACATAAAAACACTTAATTACTAAGTAAACCTTCCCTATGCTTAAGCTTACAGAGAGTGTTAAAAAGAATAATAAAATTATTTTTTCTTTTATGAGGGATTGGTTAATTATGAGCTTAGTTCAAGGGGTTCACTCTCTGCAAAAAAACAGGCAAGTCTATTCCCTCTGGGTAACATCAGGGGAATAAAGCATCGGGAATTTTTTCATAATATCTGCAACGGTTTTCTTTGCTCGTTCCGCACGCTGGCGCAAGTCTGACATGGAATTTTTCGTTATGACACTTGTTTCCTGCCCCTGTTCGGATACGGATAAAAGGGTGTAAAGGTTTTGTCTTGTGCCGCCGTTGGGACGTGTCTGACCGTCAATGCGCAACAGCCCTTTTTGTTTTAACTGGTGAATTGTCCGGTACACCGTGGTAACGCTTAAATGGCATTCCTTTGCGATCTGTTTTCTGGATGGGTAACATTGCCCGTTTTCGTCTGCGTGGCGCGACAGACAGCTGTAGACTTTCAATTCCACCGATGATAAGGATTGTTTCAATACATCTATATCAATGGCAAACCGGACAGACTGTTCGCTGGTCGGGGCGGTAATCTCATAGAAATTTGAGGTTTGCCGCCCATTGTGGTCAAAGCGGGATACAACCGTCACCAGACCTGCCCTGACAAGCTGTTTGATTGCGTTGTAAATGCTCGTCAGGCCCAGACCGCATTTTTCGGCTAATGTCTTTTTGCTCGGAAAAATTTTGTGTTCTTTATTATCAAAACTTTTCAGTACAAGGAAAACCTTGTACGCTGTAGGACTGACTTGTGCCCGGAATATATCCACCGGACAGGATACAAATGGTGTCATATTGTTTTCTCCTCGTTTCAATTAGGTTCTCTATGCCCTTTATTCTAGGTGGTGGCCTCGCCTGATATTGCATCGTTTATCTCCTTCTCTCGTCTTGCGATCTACTTCTAAGCAGCTATGATTTTGACAATTTGCGCTGGCGTTGTGCCGCTAGATTATCTTTTACAGCTTTACGGGCCTGTGCGATTGGCTCACATTCATAAAAGCTTGTCAGCGTGGCATGGGAAATATTTGTGAATTGACTGATAAATAAGGTGTTGAAAAGCTCCAGCATAATTTGTGAGTTACGTTCTGTGCTTTGCGCAGACGCCCGGATAGAGCATAAAAACTCGCTGTATTTTTCCTGCAACACCGCCGCGATGATTTGTCCGACACTGCCCTCGGTTTGACTGAAATAAAGCTGGTGCTGATCTAAGATACAACGCATTGCTTCATTTCCGCTTGACAGATTATGCAAACGCCGAAAATATTCTATAGCAATCCAATAAAATAACAGTGCATTGACTTGAGGTGTAGAATGTTATCAGAAGGTGATAGCTATGTTACACAATGAGGCGCGAAGGCTACT
>CATJNB010000126.1 GCA_949741605.1 uncultured Eubacteriales bacterium
TCCGAGGGTGGCAAAATTACGCAGAAAGAATCCCCACAGTTTACCCGCCTGACCTATTCGGTAGATAAATACGCCGGATACTTGCCAGTCACAAATGAACTGCTGGAAGATTCTGACGAGAACATTTCCAGCACAGTCATTAACTGGCTTGGAAACGAGGGGCGCGTGACGGATAACAAGCTGATTCTGGAGGCGGTGTCCGGCAAAGAGCAAACAGCAATTGCCAATTTGGATGATATCAAGAAAATCCTCAATGTCACGTTGCCAAGCGTGTTCCGCGCGACTTCCAAAATTATCACTAATCAGGACGGCCTGCAATATTTGGATACCCTCAAAGACAGCGACGGGCGTTATCTTTTGCAGCCTATGGTGACAGACCCTACCCGTTATGTGCTGTTTGGCTATGAGGTTGTAGTGCTCGGAAACGATACTCTGGCAAGTGACACGGCGACTGCTGGTAAACGTGGGATTCCGGTGATCTTAGGCGATCTGAAAGAGGGCGTTGTGTTCTTTGAGCGAAAAGGCATCAACATCCGTTCCTCTGACGTGGCCATGAACGCCTTTGAGGAAGATTTGACCTTGTATCGCGCCATTTTGCGTGCAGATGTTCAAATCCGGGATGAAGAAGCGTTTGTCAATGGTGTGCTTACCATTGACGATGCATCCGTCAAAACTGCGGGCGATACCCCGGCAAAAACCAACGACAGCACACAAACAAAATCCGCAGGGGAAGGCACAAAATGATGCTGACGGTACCAGAAATCAAGGAATACCTGCACATTGATTTTGATGACCCTGCAACGGAGAACACTTTGCAAAGTCTGGATGCCGTGGCTGAAAAGTATCTGATTGGGAGTTTAGGAGAAAATTTTCCCAGAGAGGACCCGCGGGCAAAACAGCTTGCCTTACTGATTGTTTCCGATCTGTATGATAACCGGGGGCTAAACAGTGAAAATCCAAAGGTGAGTAATGCAGCGCGGTATCTGGTACACAGTATGAGTTTGCAATTGAGACTGGAGGGGAGCGAATATGCAGGCGGGAACATTTGATAGTCCTGCTGTCATTCTTCGTCTGAATCAGCAGGGCGATACTTACAAATGGCAGGAAGCTGGACGCATCTGGACAAAGGCAGAATCGCAAAGCAAAACGAACCTGTTTTCTAAAGTGGGATTAGGCCAGAAATCTATCCACTTTACTATGCGCAAACGTCCGCTGACGCTGCACGATGCAATCCAGTGGCAAGGCAAGCATTGTTTTTTAACAGATATCCGCGAGGTAGACCGAATGTATTTGGAGATCACGGCGGCTTTGATTGATTCGGTATCCTGCATAGCTTTCCATACCGAGCAAACTTTGGATGCCCTAAACCGACCAGCCTTTGGGGATATCCGCATTGCGTCTTTTCCCGGATTTCTTACGGAAAAATATCTCGGTTTTGAGCAAAAGGAAGTCCACGCCGAAACGCAGACAACCTATGTTTTGGTAACGCCGAAAGCGGTTGTATTGCAGTCTGGCGATCTGGTGCAGGTTGGTGAGGATTTCTACACTGTGCAGATTGTCCACACGCTAGACAAATACAAAAA